>NZ_JACHVA010000010.1 GCF_014230055.1 Puniceicoccus vermicola
GCGCATACGGTCGATTCGGGCAAACGCTGTCGAGCCTGACAGAGGCCTCCGGTTTTGCTCGAGAGCTTTTCCTTGCCCATGGACCTCAAGGTGGCATTGATCTCCACCAACCCCGCTCGAAGAGTGCCCGATCCCATGCCCTGACTGATCATGTGCCAAACCGTAACCGCCGAAGAGAACCCACGATCGCGTTCCTTCGAACGCTTCGGAATCGATTCCAAAGGCAACGCCTCCTCGAAAACATACGGCAGTTGACCCGGAAGACCCTTCATGATCGAATTGCGACTATCCTCAAGCCTCTTGAGGGCAGATTTAGGGCTTCGCCCAAAGGCGCGGTGAAAACCGGGAAGAAACAGGTTGTTTTGTTGCACACCAAAAGCTTGCAGAATCCATCGCCTAGGGCGATCCCTGTCTGCTTTCTGGCAATACAAAATCCATGAATCCAGCCTTATCTAAGTGCCATTGGGGTGTGACTCAATAAATATTAAAAGACGTCAGGTCTCGATTTTTGAAAAGGTTCGTCACCGTTTTTCTCCAACTTTCACAGGAACCACGATCTGGGGGCCGTTCGAAGTGCCCCCAACCCGCAAGGGAGAACGAGAAACGCGAGACTGCGGGGGAGAAGGAAAAATGGGGGCGGCTGAAGCACGAGCGCAGTTCTATTTGCGGTGCAGTTCTGGGTCGAGCGAAATTTGCGAGTTTTTCCCCGAGCGTTGGTTTGGAAGGCTCGCCATCCAGGTTGCCGGTTCGCAGGAGAGAGCTGGAAGCTCTCACTACTTTCGGGGGAACCGCGCCCGAATCCGCTCCGACGCATTCCTTCGCACCGAAAACACAGAGATGCCGGAGAATCTTCTTACGGGTATTCTCCGAATCACTGGATCTTTCCCTCTTCGATTCTCATCGCCTTGCGGGCTCCGTGAGAGAGGAAGGCCTCCTCAAAGGTTTTTTCCCTGTGTGGCGTTTCTCCCCGCACCTATGGTTACATACGGCGACGGAGTGGTTATCAATCGACTCTTGACGAGGTTAGCGAATATGCTAACTTTTTGGGGTGCGATCAATCCAATTCTACAGGCAGCAATCTGGAGCCTGCCCGGTTGAGGATTTTCTTGAATCTCTCGATGGCAAGCAGGCCCAAAAAGTTGCCTGGGTGCTCGATCTGGTCCGCACCCTTCCAAGGCCACCGACTCAGTACTTCAAGAAATTGGTAGGAACGGAGCTCTGGGAGGTTCGAGTCGAGTTCGGAGGCAACGCCTTCCGGATTCTCGGTTTCATGGACGGCGAAAATCTCGTCGTTCTCGCCAGCGGCTTTGCCAAAAAGACTCAGAAAACACCGAAACAGGAAATCGAAACGGCGGAGCGCCGGCGAAAAGATTACTTCTTAAGAAAAGGATGAACCATGGATGATCTCGATAAATACATTCAACAGCGCAAGGATCGCGACCCTTCCTTTGCCGAAGCATACGAATCGGGCTATCAAGAGTTCCTCATCGGGGTTCTCCTGAAGGAAGCTCGCCAAAGCGCGGGGGTTACCCAGGAAGAGTTGGCGACTGCCATTCACACGAAGAAGTCGGTAATCTCCCGGCTGGAGAATCGGGCCAGTGACGCGCGTGTCTCGACACTCCGCAAGGTTGCTCAGGCTCTCGGAAAGGAATTGGTCATTGAATTACGGGATCAGGTATCGAAGCCAAAGCGGAG
>NZ_JACHVA010000011.1 GCF_014230055.1 Puniceicoccus vermicola
GCGCATACGGTCGATTCGGGCAAACGCTGTCGAGCCTGACAGAGGCCTCCGGTTTTGCTCGAGAGCTTTTCCTTGCCCATGGACCTCAAGGTGGCATTGATCTCCACCAACCCCGCTCGAAGAGTGCCCGATCCCATGCCCTGACTGATCATGTGCCAAACCGTAACCGCCGAAGAGAACCCACGATCGCGTTCCTTCGAACGCTTCGGAATCGATTCCAAAGGCAACGCCTCCTCGAAAACATACGGCAGTTGACCCGGAAGACCCTTCATGATCGAATTGCGACTATCCTCAAGCCTCTTGAGGGCAGATTTAGGGCTTCGCCCAAAGGCGCGGTGAAAACCGGGAAGAAACAGGTTGTTTTGTTGCACACCAAAAGCTTGCAGAATCCATCGCCTAGGGCGATCCCTGTCTGCTTTCTGGCAATACAAAATCCATGAATCCAGCCTTATCTAAGTGCCATTGGCGTTTGACCCCATTGACCCCCGCTTATCTAAGTGCCATTGGGGTCAGTCCACGATTTCATAATTTTTCAGGACTCCGTAGTATTCTTCATTTCGCCTACTCCGATGTCGGCTCATCAGGCTACTGACGGCATCCCTCCTGCCCATGCTCAACCCTTCTGCGATCCACCAAATTCGGCTCCGGGGTCTCCAAACAAAGTTGATAGTGATTCCCCATCAACACACAGCCATGCAAACGCCAGCCCTTCGCCTTGCAACACTTCCTCAGGCATTCGATAAAACTCTTGCGCGCTCCCTCGCTCTCGAAAATCCAACTCCGGTAATTCCCACGATTGAGCACATGATACAACGCCCCAGCATATTCGATACGAACCTTCCTCGCCACTCTCTGCCCCTCATGTAGCAACCAGCTGGAGTCAAGAATTTTGCAAGAATTCGTGGACTGACCCCTTCCGGTTACACCACGAGAATGGATATTTTACCATGACTGTAATTTTTCTTTTGATACAACTATTTCATCTTCAAAATGTATCACAAATAGACTGAGAGATATCGTTGAACCGTACCGCAATACTTCATCAGATGTATCGTGCTCCCAAACTGTCGGTTGCCACGGACTCATAATACAAGCAACTTCTTCCTTTGGCATACCTTTCTCAACTTTTTCAAATGAGCGTTCTAGCGAAACATCCCTTAAATACAAAAATATATACAAGACAGAGGTTGCCAATATCAGAAAAATAACGACAACAGAAATCTTCCTCATAATTGGCATATATTTACGGTTTATCAAATATTCCATAATTAGATGCATCAGGTGCATCCTTTGCATGAGACAGCCCAAAACCAGTTTTATTTTTCCTCATTACATCTTCTAAATCTCTTTGTAAAAATGCCGGGAATGCTGATATGTCCACATCAATACCTGCAGCTTTTAAAGCATTAGATATCCTCGTGTTACAATTGTCTTTTAAAGCCCCTGCTGGGTCTTCTCTAGCATTTGGCATTTCATCATCCCATACACCTCTCAGGTACTCTTCCATAATTGCCTCTTGTTCGGGTGTGGTTGGCAGGATGTATATCATTGAATCCCTGTATTCGGCTTGAGAATTAAGATAGTCAACAAATGAGCTTCCTGGATCTGACGTTCCAGGTAAAAAAAGCAGGGGTCAGCCCAATGTTTCATGCATTAAGTGGGGAACATTGGAATACGTCTAGATTCTTGACAAAGGACAGCCGGAGGGAGTCTATCCACGAATTCTTGCAAGAATGGTGACGAGGGGGGTGCAAGTGGGGTCATACCGTCAACGATGGTTACTTGTCAAAAATCTTGACCTGACGTCATTTCGCGTGCCTTGACGTCATTTCGCGTGCCTGACGTCATTTCGCGTGCCCCAAGATCACCGCCTCCTGACCAAGGAGCAACCCATTCACCGTCAGGATGTCACTTCTACCTCTGCGCTCACCGGGAAGGCGCACAAGATTCACGAACAAGAGTTAGCGAGCACCCTCGAGCAACTTTACGAAAAAAATCGACGGGCGACCTATCGCCCTTGTGGATTCCCTTCTCAAATCCGTTGCATTCGCCGGGTGGCGGTCAGAAGCCCGATTATTCCGGCGCAAATCAAGGCTGAGGTCGCCGGCTCGGGGACGGCGGCCACCTGCAAATAAACCTGATCATTCGCCCAGTTCCACTTATACGTGCCAGGAACGAGCCAAAGGGTGGATAAGGACTGGTTCGGAAAGCTTCCGCTGAAATTCAAAATCGTTGCCCCCGCGTAATCCGCAGGAAGCATGAGCTGGTCCTCATCGATCACGAAAAAATCCCCCGTAGCGGCATTGGGAACTTCCGCGGAAACCGAAATGTCGTTCCCAAAATTGGATGGGCCATAGAGAAATCCTGTATAGACTTGGATGTTCCCGACGACGGCGTTTGAGAATTCCGGCTGGCTCGAGTCAATGCTCGAAAGATTGAGGGTGTTGTTGTTCGTGTAGGTCGTCACTGGCGTCAGGCCGGTGAGATCAAGCTGACCCGAACCGGAATAAACGACATCCGGTCCGACCTGTTCGACAAGGATCGTCACCACTCCCCACGCCGAACTTCCGACCGTCGCTAGGGCCGTGACAAAAAGGCAACGCAAGACTCTCATGAGACTCTCTTCAAATCGTCAGTAAGAGACAGTGTCAATGTCATGACTGATTGGAAATTCGATTCGAAACGGTTTCACGGATTGGTAAGGTCGGAGGAAAGGCAAAAGGCGTCAGATCTTGATTCTTGAATTTTGTAAGCCCGAGCGTTAGCCCAACTGCCTTCGCTGGAACCACAAAAAGCACAGAAATCACAGAATTAGACAGGTGCCCACCTGTTGAGGTTTTGGTGCGTTCTGTGGTTAATCACAGCTGGGTTGATCTTTAGTCGGAGATGGGGACGGGAAGAATGGAGTCAGCCCAATGTTTCATGCATTTAGTCGGGAGAAGTTCATCCAGACCAAGTGCGGGATTTCTTGGTGACTGCGGCGGAACTGGATTAGTAAACTTTTCCTGGATTTCCGGAGGGAAGGAGAGGAGATGAACCACAGATGACTCAGATGGGCACAGATGTAGAGGGGGGAGCTGTTTCCGTTTGTGGGGATCGGTGGTGTGTTTCGAATTCTTTTTTGGAAGGGAAGGGAGAAAAGGCCAAACGCGAATAGGAGTCGGAGGGGTCCACGAATTCTGGTAAAGCGCAAGGGAGAAGCGTTCGCTTCGATCGCCGGAAAATTTGCTTGCCGACGGCTAGATTTTGACTAAAAATTAGAGTAATGAAAACAATTTCTCGCTTTGTTCTCCCTCTTGTGTCTCTTCTCAGCCTGCCATTGGCGGCCACGGCTCAGTTCACGATGGTGATCGAGTATTCTGCGATCACCGGAGACACCACCATCACCTACGATGGCAACTGGGCCACTTACTCCCAGACTGCTTCGTTTGGCTCCGGATTTCCAGCGGACTTTGGTCCTAACGCGGTCTACACCAATATCACCGGTGCCTATGGTTACGATGACGGAGCTTTCAATACTCCTTTTCCCTGGAATTCCGCTACCGTAACCGCGACAACGGGCGACCCATGGGGATTTGACCAGTTTGGAGCCTACGCACCGGCGGGATACATTGCTGGAACCACGCTCTCAGGCACGATGACCCTTGGAAGCACGGATCTGTCGGATCTCGGACTCAATCCGGGGCAAAGTGGCGTTGCTTTCAA
>NZ_JACHVA010000012.1 GCF_014230055.1 Puniceicoccus vermicola
GCGCATACGGTCGATTCGGGCAAACGCTGTCGAGCCTGACAGAGGCCTCCGGTTTTGCTCGAGAGCTTTTCCTTGCCCATGGACCTCAAGGTGGCATTGATCTCCACCAACCCCGCTCGAAGAGTGCCCGATCCCATGCCCTGACTGATCATGTGCCAAACCGTAACCGCCGAAGAGAACCCACGATCGCGTTCCTTCGAACGCTTCGGAATCGATTCCAAAGGCAACGCCTCCTCGAAAACATACGGCAGTTGACCCGGAAGACCCTTCATGATCGAATTGCGACTATCCTCAAGCCTCTTGAGGGCAGATTTAGGGCTTCGCCCAAAGGCGCGGTGAAAACCGGGAAGAAACAGGTTGTTTTGTTGCACACCAAAAGCTTGCAGAATCCATCGCCTAGGGCGATCCCTGTCTGCTTTCTGGCAATACAAAATCCATGAATCCAGCCTTATCTAAGTGCCATTGGGGTCGAACGCAAAATATAAAGAACGGGTGGCTCCCAAACTGTTTCCCGGCTCTCCACTGACTTGTTTTGTTTTATGGGCGCATCTAAAAGCGCATGGGAATCAGCGAAGTTGCGACTCGCTCTTAGAAAAAGCCGACCATGATTTGGATCGTTCGTGGCCGTCGGATTTGATTGTTCAAAATATTGCGACTTCGGCTGCAATCGGTCTCCGCGTCTGCAGATTCGTCTATGACTATCATTGACTTCGAAGAAGAATCGGCAGCTAAAGCAGCCGGTCCCGGTCAAGAGCTAGACTATTGCTTAAGTTTGCGATTCGACCGACTGAATTCGGCACCTTCGGCAAGTTCAGGGCTGGCAAGTTTATGCCCAGAAAGGCGATCGGGAGCCGGGGAGGGTGATTGAGCCTTTCTATTTGGCGATTGCCCCTTCATTTTCTCCAAACGACAACATCAGTATCCCTAAAATGAGTCCTCGAAAAATTCAGCTCAAGGAGTTTCGGCGTCGCGTCGTCGCCGGATCTTTTCCGCAGTATCCAAATTTGGCTGCTGGCCTGCGAGGATTGCGCTTTGTTCAGGCGGATCCGATTCGGTCGCCTGCGAGGGCGCAGGACTTGATTCTTCGTCATCGGGTGAATTCGTATGCATCCGGCGACTTGGAAAAAGAGTATCCTCACTTGGGCGCGGAAGAGGGCTATCTTTTTGCCTATGGATTCATGCAGCCCGATGTTTGGCAGGATCTCCACAGTCAGCCAGCCGTGAAGCTTACAGCGTTGGAGCGCCAAGTGTTGGCCTTCATTCAGCGGCACGGGGAGGTTCATCCCCGGGATTTGGCGGATCATTTTGGGAAACGTTCTGTGACCAATTATTGGGGCGGAAAATCACAAGCGACCAAACGCGTTTTGGAGGATCTGCATGAAGAGGGATATCTGCGAGTGAGTCGACGTGAGAAAGGCATCAGGCTTTATGAAGTGGCTGAGAATGCTCATCAAAAACTCGGTGATCCGGAAGCTCGCTTTGCGCGTTTGACCATGACGACGGCGCACGTCTTTGGCCCGGCAACGAAGTCTTTCATGCTGTCAGAGCTTAGAGGTTTCACGAATCTGGTGCCCAAGCGCAAAGACAGGGAAGCCATTGTCGATGAACTGGTGGCCTCCGGGCAGCTCAGAAAAATCGATGTGGATGGTCTAACGTATCTGTTGGAAAACGACAAGTGGAAGTCGAATGAAGTCACGGAAAAGGTGCGGATTCTCGCTCCTTTTGATCCGCTTGTCCGGAGCCGTCAACGCTTTGAGCAGCTTTGGGGGTGGAGCTATCGTTTTGAGGCTTACGTCCCCACATCCAAACGTGTGAGGGGCTACTATGCGATGCCATTACTTTGGCGAGAAAATGTGACCGGATGGGCGAATGCCAAGGTGCTCGATGAGCGGCTCCACGTAGAGGTCGGATACGTCCGCAAGCCGACTAGCCCATTGAAATTCCGCTGCGCACTGGAAACAGAAATCGAAGCGATGACCCTGTTTTTGGGTTTGGTCAGTGGCGCGTGGTCATTGAATTTCAGCTCGGACTAGTGAGAAAGGTTTTCTCTCAAAAACACTTCTCTCTGGCCGATCACTGCCTACCAAGGAAAGTCCTTTTCTGCGACTTGGAGGAAGCCGTCGATTTCGTTGGCGATGGTGTCTTTGTCCGCTAAGCCGTCAATCCATGCTTCGGGGAAGGCTGGCCCACTTGCCGCACCGACAAGAAGGCCCAGAACCGCACCCCGGCCCACATTGTCGCCCCCGGCGTTGGCATCGGCGAGGAGGGAGGGTTCGGGCTCGAATTCATGGCGGGCCGCCGAGTATAACGCGAGAGGTAAGCCATGCTCCGGGTAGCAGGCGGTGGCCAGTTTCTCCAGTACGACGGCGCTCGGGGGCTGCGCTGCAAATTCGTCCAGGCGGAAGGGTTTTGTTTCCAACCCGGTGTGAAGCTTCCACATCTCGCTGTCGGGAATATTGTCCGGGCCCTCGTGTTCGCGGTATTGGGCGAACATCTCGTCACCCGTGATTCGCGGGAGACGCAATGACGCGGTGTGATGCATGGCTGCGGACATCGGCGGTGATCCGGCCAGCAGATCGTGAAGCAGTGGGATGGAAAGTCCCAGCGCGGCCGATACGTTTTCGGACCGATGGGTGAGGATCTGGTGGTTGAGCCCGAAACCGAGTCCCTGGTAGGCGGTATCCGCGAGCATGGAGAGGATCATCGGACGATTCATTCCCCCGAGCGAGCCGATCGACCAAATGTCCCGCTGGTGAAAGGCGCAGTCCCGCTTTTCCTTCCCGGACGCATAGTTCTCGAACCACTTCCGTAGGTAGATCTCGGTGTAAGGGTCGTCGCGCTGCTCGGGTGCGGTCATGTAGTGAATGAAGGCCTCCAGAAAAGCGGCTTCACAATAGCGACCCTCCTCGGCGACCGACCGTAGCAGAACCCGGGCGAGATGCGCCCCCAGGGTATTCTGGCCCGCCTTGAGCCCGTGGTGGTAATGGTATCGCTCCTCTTCCTTGGGGGAGGCATTTCCGTGTTGAGACTCGCGGTGCCCCGTCTCGATCTTCAGTTCGGAATAGGTGGTTTTGTAGAAACGCGAGTGCCTCCCCAGAATATCGTAATCACGTCCGCAGCGCTGCGCTTGTTCCACGTCGGGCTGGTATTCCATGCCAACCATAAAGCTCTCGGGATGCGGGTGGGGCGCATCTTCATACCCGGTCAAACCTCCGTTGAATTGGTCCTTGAGGCTTTCGATTGAGTAAAACCAGTGCGCGGGCATCGCCAGAGAGTCGGCGACGAACATCCCCCACAGGGCGCCGGAAGTACGTTCGAGGCGACTAGGTCTTGATGCATCGTTCATGATGCATCCTATGGAAGAGCGATCCGGTTCGCAAGTTTCCGGCGGAGAAGATCCCGTTCTCGCATGGCTTCCTTGAGGGCGCGGATCGTCGTAAATTTGGCGGTGTGGCTTCGGCGTGATTGGGTTTCTCGTGAGTTAATTGGCCGGTGCGGTCCGAACGACTAAAGTCGATCGGGAACGGTGGGAGGAGATCTTCCGTTCTCGCATGACTTTAGTCGTGCGATTGGTGGGTTTTCCTTGGGGGCGGGGATTGTCGGAAATCTGGCGGTGTCGCTTTGGCGTGATTGAGCTTCGGATGAGTCGGTGGGCTGGTGCGGTCCGAACGACTAAAGTCGATCGGGAACGAGGGAGGAGTTCTTGCGTTCTCGCATGACTTTAGTCGTGCGATTCGTGGGCCGGGGATTGAGCCTTATGGGCGATTTCCTCTTTGGGAAACAGGACCTTTCTGGGTCTCTGTTCCGGTAGGATTCGTTCCTCTGTTTGTCACTGATTTAGTGAGCCACCGTGACCGCCAGATTGATTGCGGACAGGAGGCCGACGCCATACATCACCGGGGAGATCTTTTTCCATTCTCCGCAGCAGACGGCGATGATGACATACGAGAGGAAACCGATCGTCAGGCCGGTCGAGATGCTGGAGGTCAACGGCATGAGGATCATGGTCAAAAAGGCTGGCACGGCGGTTTTGAAGTCCATGAAATCAATCTGTTTGATGTTTCGGAACATGAAGACGCCGACGATGATCAGGGCGGGCGCCGTTGCGAAGGCGGGGACCGCTCCGATGAGAGGGGCGCAGAATAGGCCGAGGAGGAAGAGGCAGCCGGTTACCACGGAGGCGAGCCCCGTTCGCGCGCCGTCAGCGATGCCGGAGGCGGATTCAACATAGGTGGTCGTCGTGCTGGTGCCCAGTAACGAGCCGATGATGCTGGCGACCGCATCCGCTTCGAGTACCTTGTCGATGCGCTTGATGGTGCCGTCCTTTTCTACATGTCCGGCCTCATAGGAGCATGCGACGATTGTGCCAATGGAGTCGAATAGGTCTACGAACATGAACGAAAAAATGGCACCGGCCAGACCCCACTGCAAGGCGGCGAGAATATCGAGCTTAAAGGCCAGCGGTGCAAGGCTGGGGGGAGCCGAGAAGAACCCATTGAGTTGCACATCGCCCAAGAGGACGCCGACGATTGTGGCGGCGCAAATGCCGATCAGGATGGAGCCTTTGACTTTGCGAATTTCCAGGATCGTTGTCAAAAGCAGCGCCCCCAGGCCGATGAGAACCGGCTGTGTGAGGTCACCGATGGAAACCAGCGTTTCGTGATTGTCGACCACGAGGCCAAGGTTTTTCAGTCCGATAAAAGTAATGAATAAGCCCAGCCCGGCGGCTGTGGCGATGCGTAGGGAGAGGGGGATCGCCGCCACGACTTTTTCCCGGATCCCGGCCAGCGTCAGGATGAGGAAGGCGACCCCGGAGACAAAGACGACGCCGAGCGCCGTCTGCCAGTCGAGTCCCTGACCGAGCACCAGAGTGTAAGTGAAAAAGGCGTTGAGCCCCATCCCCGGCGCCATGGCAAAAGGAACATTGGCCCAGAAAGCGACCAGCAAGGTGCTGATGCTGGCGGCGAGACAGGTGGCGGTGATCAGCGCCGGCTTATCCATGCCGGCCTCACTCAGGATGAGTGGATTGACGAAGATAATATAGGCCATCGTCAGGAAGGTGGTGAAGCCGCCAATGAACTCGGTCCGCACGCTCGTGTGGTTCTCTTTTAGCTTAAACATCTCGGATTTCGGAAAGATCGAATTGCTGGTTGTCCTTCGAGTCGAATGTCACCCGCGGCCGACATCAGGTGCCAAACAAGCGGTCGCCCGCATCACCGAGCCCCGGCAGAATGTAGGCGTTGTCGTTCAGCCCGTTGTCCAGAGCCGCCGCAAAGATCTCAATATCCGGATGCGCATGTTGAAACGCTTCGACGCCCTCGGGAGCTGCGACCAGGCACATGAACTTGATGTTCTTCGCGCCGTTCTTTTTCAGCAATTCCGCAGAAGCAATGGCCGATCCGCCAGTGGCGAGCATCGGGTCCACCATGATAAACATGCGCTCCTCCGGTTCCGCCATGGGGCGAAAATAGTACGTCACCGGCTCAAAGGTTTGATGATCCCGATACAAACCGAGATGGCAGATGGAGCAGTTGGGAATCAGGTTCAGCACGCCGTCTACCATGCCCAAGCCTGCGCGCAGTAAGGGCACCAGCACCACGTTCTTTCCTTGGATGACATGACACACCGTGCTTTCCAGAGGCGTTTCTACCTGCACTGCGCGCACCGGTAGGTTCTTGGTGATTTCATAGGCCAGGAGGGTCCCGACTTCATCGACCAGTTCTTTGAAGACTTTCTTTGGGGTCGTCTTATCGCGGATATAGGTCAACTTGTGTTGAATCAGCGGATGGTTCGAAATCGTGAGTGTCGGGAATCGTTTCATGGCGCTGAACTCTGGTTTAGTCGTTGTCGGGATCATCTGGTAAAATGACATGGAGGACGAGGTTGGCCACCATTCCCACGAGGGCGGCCAAGCAGATGCCTTTGATCGCCACGTTTCCGATTGGGATTTGGACGCCGCCGAGTCCGCAGACCAGAATGAGCGCAACGATGATTAAATTGCGGCTGCGGTTGAAGTCGAGTTGAGCGTTCGAAATCGTTCGAACGCCGACTGAGGCGATCATGCCGAAGAGGATAAAACTGATGCCGCCCATGACCGCGACCGGGATGGTGCGCAGAAAACCTCCGATGGGGCTGAAGATCCCGAGGATGATGGCGAAGGCTGCGGCAACACGAATGACTGAGGGATCATAGTTCCTCGTCACTGCCAGAACGCCGGTGTTTTCCGAATACGTCGTATTGGGAGGACCGCCGATAAATCCCGAAAAAATGGTGGCCAAGCCGTCGCCCAAGAGGGTGCGATGGAGTCCTGGTTTTTTGAAGAAGTCTTTCCCGACCACAGCCCCATTCGTAGTGATGTCTCCGATATGCTCCATTACGGAGACAATGGCAATCGGCATGATCGCGAGAACGGCCTGCCATTGGAAACGAGGGAATACGAAATCCTCCGCGCCGATGAACAATCCTCCAGCAGAGTGTAGGTTCGTGTAGTCGACTCTTCCCAACACTGCCGCGACCAGATAGCCAGCCAGAATGCCGATCAAGATGGGAACCAGTTTGAAGAAACCTTTCAAGAAACAAGAAACCGCAATGATCGTCAGAATGGACACCATGGAAATCAGCCAGTCGGAGGAGGCCATTTCTACCCCGATTGGCGCCAGCGAGAGGCCGATCACGATAATCACCGGCCCGGTCACGACGGCGGGAAACAAACGCTTCATCAGTGCGATGCCTCCCCACTTCACGACCAACGAGATCAGAAGGTAAAATACCCCTGCCGCGATGATCCCGCCCAGGGCTTCCGGGAGTCCACTTCCATCGGCTCCTGCCACCGATTTGATCGCCCCGATGAAGGCGAAGCTCGATCCCAAAAATACGGGGACGATGCCGCCGGTGGTGCCATGGAAAATGAAGGTGCCGATGCCCGCGGTCAGCAGCGCCACACTCGGATTCATCCCGGTTAAGGTCGGCATCAAAACAGTCGCTCCGAACATGGCAAAGACATGCTGAATGCCCAAAACCAACTTTTTGTGTCTTCCTACATGTTCGCTATTCATGACCGAGCTTGTTTTTCTGGCTCAATATCATGAATAAGCAAGACTAATGTAGTTGTTTCTCGGTATTAAGATTTTGGATTGGCCTGGGGGCGGATAGAGGGGAATGGCACTAGTTTAAGAGCTCTTGCGAAAATAATCTGGCGATTGACACGTCGAAAAGAACCCCTCCATCCCGCGTCCGCGGGATCCCTCCGGCCTTCGCCAAGGCTTCGGCGGACAGGCTCTCCCCTCCAACCCCCGTCGCCAAGGCTATGGAGGTCATGAGCAGGGGAGGAGTCTCTACTTAAATTTTCAACTCCCCTCCTACTACGAGTGGGAGGGGGACCCCCGACTATGTCGGGGGTGGGGAGGTTCCGATTCCATACAACATCTTAAACTAGTGCCATTCCGGGCAGAGGGTGCGAACCCCGACATGCTTTGCCTGTTGCCCCCGCGTTGCGGGGCGGGACTTGCAGCGCAAAATAGGAATATCCGCGCTCGTTGACCGAATTGGCTGACCCCCGGATGCGGATGAACCGCGATCTTGGGGTTACCCCGGAGGGTCACCGTTTCTTCGTCCAGAGTTCCTTCCATGCTCCGGTGGACCAGAGGGCCCAGAATACGAGCACAGGTTGGAAAAACAGCCGGGCGAGGCGCTTCTGGTCGGTGTCCAAGCCGAAAGAATCGATGCCGTTCAGGTATTGGGAGAGATTGCCCGGAAATATAGCCACAAAAAAGAGGGCGAGGATGATGCCAGTCCATACCTTGAGCCGTGGAAGAGCGAGCATGGCGGCGCCGAGAGCGATTTCGACAACTCCGGAGAGGATCACGACGAGGTCTTTGCTGAAGGGAACCCAGTCAGGCACCTGAGCGTGGAACGCCTCCCTCAGGAACGTTAAATGGCTGATGCCTGCACTGAGCATGATCAGGCCAAGAGCGAGGCGGGCAAGGGTCTGGGAAGTTGTGGTCTGGGTGTTCGGTGGCAGCATTTGATTTTCGGCGGACTGGCTGTGTGGATCAGGTTAGGTCCCCCGCGCCGAAAAGCGAATCGCTTTTGATTTTAGCAGGGCGGGCCATCGGGATTTGGGCTGGATGAGGCGTCTGGGCGATGCGGTCCGAACGACTGCATTCGACGGGAACGGGGGAGGGGGATCTTCCGTTCTCGCATGACTTTAGTCGTGCGATTCCTGCGTCTTTCTCGGAGAAGGCGAATCCCGGCCATTCGCCTAGATTTTGACGACCATTTTGCCCCGATTTTTCCCTTCGAAGAGGTCGAGGAAGGCTTTCGGAATGTTCTCGAACCCCTCGACAACGGTCTCGGAAAATTTCAGTTTTTCCTCGCCCAGCCATTCAGCGAGTTGCTTGGAGGCCTTTGGGAACTTGTCTTCGTAGTTGCCGACGATGAATCCCTGCATGAGGAGGCTCTTTTTGATCAGCATCATTTCGACGCGGGGGCCGGTCGGGACCGAGGTGTCGTTGTAGCCCGAGATCGCTCCGCAGTTAATGATGCGGCCAAAGCGGTTCATGTTTTGGTGGACGCCGTCGGAAATTTCTCCGGCTACGTTGTCGAAGTAGACGTCAACGCCATCGGGGCAGTTTTCCGCGATCGCCGTGGCCATATCGTCGGTGGTGTTGTAGTTGATGGCGGCATCGAAGCCGAATTCGGAGGTCAGCTTGGCGACCTTCTCATCGGATCCGGCAATTCCCACGACCCGGCATCCCTGGATCTTGCCGATCTGGCCGGCCACGCTGCCCACTGCACCCGCAGCGCCGGAAACCACCAGAGTTTCGCCCTCCTGAGGCTTTCCGATCTCGGAGAGACCAAGATAGGCGGTCAGTCCAGTCATCCCCAATATGCCGAGGTAGGCGGAGAGTGGGGCGATGTCAGCATCGACTTTGCGCAGACCCTTTCCCTGCGAGACCTGGTATTCCTTCCAAGCGAGGAATCCGACGACAAAGTCACCAGCCTCGAAATCCGAGTTTTTGGACTCAACCACCTCAGCCACGGCCAAGCCCTCGATAGGTTTATTGACTTCAAATGGATGGATATACGATTCGGCATCGCTCATGCGACCGCGCATATATGGGTCGACCGATACGTAGGCGGCGTGCAGTAAGATCTCCCCGTCGGCGGGCGAAGGCTTGTCTTCGGTGGTCAAAGAAAAGTCTGACATCGATGGTTTTCCAACGGGTCGTTTGGCGAGAGTAATGACTTGATTCATAGAGTCGGTGTTTGTGGAGGTTTTACGAACGCGGGTCACACGTTTCGATGCAGAGAAGAATAGTTTAGCATCGTCCAAACCTCAACCGAACGGGACGGATTGTGGCGGTGGGAACGGAGTAGGGCAGTAGCTTCAGCTGCGCCCCGCGTTCTTCGTGGGGGCATTGGCGGGAAGATCCCCGCCGTCCGAGTGATTCTCATCGGACATCTTCAAGTGTGGAGGGTGTTTCGGAGAATGCGGAAGTGTCGGCCGGCGTTCGGAGCGTTTGGCCGCGCAGCTGAAGCTGAGCGGGTACGCTATTCTGAAGAACTTCCCCTCGAAAAATCCGGAACGCCAAGCTAGAAGAGCTTCGGGCTAACCCCCGCGGATTTCTTTTCGTCGGTGGTAGCGGAACGCTTCTCGCCAATCCACGGTTCGAGCGCGGACTTCTCAGCCTCGTAGAGTTCGTCGATGACCACCTCGGCCGTCGCTATGGAATTTACCAGCGGGTCCATGGCGAGGGCACGAACCAAGAGCTGCCGATCCTTTTGGAGGCACGCTTGCACCGTGAGTTCATGGCAGTCGAGGATGCCCATCTGGAGTCCGCGGAGACCCAGTGGCATGGGTCCGACCGGTAGCGGGTCGGGACCGTTTCCGTCGAAGCGGCATCGCATTTCAAGAAATGCGTCTTCCGGTAGATTCGGAACCGGTCGGGAGCCGTCGTCGGAACGGTTGGGGACGTTGACAAAATATTGGCGTCCGTCCTCCACGCACATGGTGTGGATGATGTCCGTGGCGTGGTCGGATTTGTATTTGCTGTGAAACTCGTCGATATCCTTGCTCCCGTCGAGATACGATTCGACTTCAGTCCACATGTCCGCGGTCGTTTGCGCCCGCTCATCGCAGTCGAAAATGGAGAGCGGGGGCACGCTCTCCTGAATGGCGGACCGGCCTTGGTAGTAGGGGAGATATTCTTTGGTGTGACCGGTTACGGTAGGAAGCGCCCCAAAGACGTCTCCGAGCTGTGAGGTGATGGTGTCGTTGAATCGTCCTTTGGAGTATCCTTGATCCTTATCCTTGCGGCTGTTGGATCGGAAGGCCTCGTGGAGACGAGCGTAGACATCCTCTCCGGCAAAAGTCGCTTCCAGGAGGAAGGTAAAGTGATTGACTCCGGCCACCCGGAGATCGAGCTCTTCGTGACGCTCTGGATCTTCGCCGATCAGGCGAAGGTAGGATTGGGAACGGTAGGGCAAATGTTGCGCATCGCAGAGAGCGAAGTATTTACCTGGATAGGTGCGCATGAGCATGATGCCGAAGATGGCGCTCGGGTTCACGTAGTTGATCAGCCAGGCGTCCGGGCAAAGTTCTTGGACGGCCTCGGAGATTTCGAGAACCGGACGATACTCGCGGAGAGTTCGAAACATTCCTCCCGGTCCGATGGTGTCACCCGAGCACATGCGGATGCCGTATTTGGCGGAGATGCGGCAGTCGATCTCGCGGTATTTCGCATTGTCCTTTGAAAAGCTGAGCACGACGAAATCCGATCCTGGGAGGGCGTCCCGGTAATTCTCATAGGCCTCAAAACGACTCGGGGAGTCGATGGACTTGCCGGTCTTCTCGGCAAGGCGGTGCATGCGGTCCAGATTCGCGGGGTCGGTGTCGACGAGACGAAGCGTGCCGCCGCGGAGACCGGGGAGGTGATGCATGGCCCAGATGGCCTGACGGGCGAAAAAGAGGCTGCCGGCACCGATAAGAGTCAGAGTGGGATTTTTCTTCATGGGTGGATCTTTACCGATCGGGAGTGGATTGACGGACGGTAAATTCGATGTCTTTATAGGGATAAATGTTGCAGCGATTGCAGACTCTGGTTTTTCGGCCGGAACGGGTTCCGCGGTTTCCGTCGGCGACTCAGGTGCGGTCGGCGGGGGAATATCGAGTCGAGCCTACGTGGGAAGAGCGAGGGCGTCGCAAAGATTTTCACCAGCTCTTCTGGCTCTCCTCCGGCGAGGTAGAATTCCGAGTGAAGAACGAGCTCTATCGGACGAGGGAGGGAGAGGTCTTTTTCTACAGGCCGGGGGAAGTCCATGACATTCGTCTAGGACGGGCGGGCGTTCATTATTTCTGGATGACTTTGGATTCTCCGGGGGTAGAACCATTATTGGAGGGATTCGACTTTCCCGGCCGTCATTTTCCCGCCGGATCGCCGCCGAATTCTCTCTTTCGAAGCATCATCGAGGCGCTAAAATCCGCTACTCCTCGGGGGGAAATGGAGGCTGCGATAACGGCCTACGAGATCCTCTCCCGGCTCGCCTGGCAGCGGCGTCAACTTCATCCGGAGTCGGGCATGGGCGAAAGGCTCCGCAACCGAATGGACGCGCAGTTCGCCGACCCGAACCTCAACATCGAATCGTTGGCGGAGCAGGAGGGACTGCATCGGGCGACGGTCTATCGGATCTTTCTCCAAATCCACGGAATCTCACCGTCACAGTATCTGCAAAGAAGGCGCTTGGTGCACGGGCTGGCCCTTCTCGAACAATCGGAAAAATCGGTACAAGAGATTGCGTTGGCCTCCGGCTACACGGATCCGAACCATTTTGCGAAAGTGGTTCGACGGGCGACTGGATACGGCCCGACGAGGTTTCGCGAACGCGGTGGAGAGTTGAAATAGGAGATGTTGGGGTTGGTGCGCCGGTCCGAGTGTGAATCGAGTTCAGCGAGAGTGTTTGGAGTTCGTAGCGTTTGGCCGCGCAGCTAAAGCTGAGCGGGTTCGCCGGAACGGAGTAGGGCAGTAGCTTCAGCTGCGCCCCACGTATTTCTTGAAGGGCACTGGCGGGATGATCACCACCTCCCCAGTGATTCTCATCGGATATCTCGAGCGCGGAGTGTGTTTCGGAGAATGCGGAAGCGTCGGCCGGGGTTCGTTGCGTATCGCCGCGCAGCTGAAGCTGAGCGGGTACGTTGGCTCGGAGTGGTCTTCCCCCGAAAAAGTGGACAGTTTTCGGCTAGTTAAGTTGTGGTTGTAGATTGTAATATTGTTCAAGGTATCGTTGAGGCGAGATCATTCCTAAAGAGCTGTGTCTTCGCCGGCGATTGTAGAAGCATTCGATGTAGTCGAAGATGGCGCAGTGGGCTTGTTTTTTGTTATGGAAGCAACCGGAGTCGGGAAGCATCTCGGTTTTAAAGGAGGCGAAACAGCTCTCGGCGAAGGCGTTGTCGTAGCAGTATCCCTTGGCGCTCATGCTTTGTTTCCATTTTCCCAGAGCGGTTCGAAGGGGCCCGCTGGTATACTGGCAACCTCTATCGGAGTGGAAGATCGCAGTGGGATGGATCGGTAGTCTCAGACGGGCTTGGTCGATTGCCCGGACAGTTTGTTCGGCCGAGAGAGAGCAGGAGAGATTCCATCCAAGGATGAGACGGGAGAACAGGTCCATGACAACCGACAGATACATCCAACCCTCTTCGGTGGGGATATAGGTAATGTCGGCAACGAGTTGCTCACCGGGCTTGGTGGGCGCAGGCTCCTTTTTCAAAAGGTTAGGAGAAGGAGAAGCCTTCGAATCGGTTTTCGTTGTCTTTGGTCGCCAAGGCCTACGGAGCTTCCCTCGTAAGCCCTCTTTTCGCATCAGGCGCGCTACCCGGTTCTCGCCACAGGGCAAGCCGCGCTCGGCAAGTTCCGGGGTGATTCTCGGACTGCCGTAGCAGCGCATGTGACGGTCGGCATGAATCGTTTTTATTTCGGCGACTATGCGCTGGTTCTCGACAGCCCGAGGCCCAGGAGCAACTTTCCGGGTATCCCAGGCGTAAAATCCGCTCCGGGACAGTCCCAGAGCCCCACAAAGCTCGCATACTGAGTAGTCTTTCCGCATTGCCTCGATCATCGCATACCCAGATGCGGGTCCTCTGCCAGTATGCTCGCGGCTTTTTTTA
>NZ_JACHVA010000013.1 GCF_014230055.1 Puniceicoccus vermicola
TCGCCCTAGGCGATGGATTCTGCAAGCTTTTGGTGTGCAACAAAACAACCTGTTTCTTCCCGGTTTTCACCGCGCCTTTGGGCGAAGCCCTAAATCTGCCCTCAAGAGGCTTGAGGATAGTCGCAATTCGATCATGAAGGGTCTTCCGGGTCAACTGCCGTATGTTTTCGAGGAGGCGTTGCCTTTGGAATCGATTCCGAAGCGTTCGAAGGAACGCGATCGTGGGTTCTCTTCGGCGGTTACGGTTTGGCACATGATCAGTCAGGGCATGGGATCGGGCACTCTTCGAGCGGGGTTGGTGGAGATCAATGCCACCTTGAGGTCCATGGGCAAGGAAAAGCTCTCGAGCAAAACCGGAGGCCTCTGTCAGGCTCGACAGCGTTTGCCCGAATCGACCGTATGCGCCGTGCACGAGCGGGCGCTCTCTTCGATCGACCTTGAGGTTCAACGTGAAGGAGGACGCACGCTCTTTGTCGATGGGACCGGTTTCCAGCTCTGCGACACCCATGAGAATCAACTCGAGTATCCGCAACCGACCAACCAAAAGCCCGGTTGCGGTTTTCCGGTCATGCAACAAGTTGCTTTGATCGACGCGCACAGCGGGGCCGTCGTCGACTCCATCGACAGCACCTGGAGACAGCACGAAGGAGGGATGTTTCAGATCGGCCCTCTTGAGAGCGTCCGACCCGACGATACCTTGGTTGCCGATACGGCGTATTGCAGCTTTTGGAACTTCGCTCTGATCCGGTCGCGCCGGGCTCATGGGATCATGGAACTTCACCAAGCTCGCAAGAGGAAGTTTCCCAAAGCCAAAGACGAGTATCGCACCCTGTGGAGCAAACCAAAACTAAGCCAATGCCCCGAACACATCGACGATGCCCAATGGCAGGAGCTTCCCCAGGACATTGAGGTGCGCTACATCCGTTCGCGCTTCGAGCGCAAAGGCTTCCGTCCCGTGGTCAAGGTGATCGCTACGACCGACTTGGAAACTCCGCCCGAAACAGTTCAGGCCCAATACACGAGTCGTTGGGATATCGAACTGTGCTTTCGCGATATCAAAATAACCATGGAATTGGATTTTATCCGGGCGAAGTCAGCTTCCATGGCCCGCAAACTTTACGGCTTCGGACTCATCGCACATAATCTTATCCGATGGCAAATGCTCCGGGCATGCCGCGGAGCTTCTCCCCGGCAAATCAGCTTTACCGGGGCTCGCGAAGCTCTCAGGCGCTGTTGCGAGCTATTCCGAAC
>NZ_JACHVA010000014.1 GCF_014230055.1 Puniceicoccus vermicola
GGATAATCAATCGATTGAACCGCGTCTTTTTGGTCGATCAGCATGTCGGTCGCGATCGCAGCGCTTTCGCCGAGAGCCATAAAGACCGGCTCCATGCGGATGGATCCAAATGCGATGTGTGATGCGGATAAGCAGACCGGAACGAATAGATTTTCGCATTCGCCCTTGGCCGGTGTGATGGAGCGGTAGCTGATCCCGTAGGGAGCTTTGGGGAGTAGTTGAACATCGCCTTCATTATAGACACATCCATCTTTCACAAAGCGTTGGCAGTTGTGACTATCCATCGCATAGGAGCCCATGGCAACGGGATCCTCTGGTTGGCGAATATGTTGCGTGTCTTTTTCCGTTAGAACATAGTCACTGACCATGCGGCGTGCTTCACGGACATACAGTTGATGTGGCCAGTGTCCGGTTTCTGGGAATTCATCCTTCGGCAGGCCGAAACGGGCATATCCTTTACGGTATACTTCCGGAATGGAGGGATCATTGGCCATAAACCAAAAGTGTCCCATGATGTAGTCGACATGCTCTTGAAAAATGACTTCGCGCTGGGCGTAGCTCGCTTCCGGCCAGGCATAGTTTGCGCCGATGAAATCTGTGGAGACCGGGCCGTGGTTGTTGGTATCTGTTTTTAAATACCCATTCGGCGTGCGCGCATCCATTACATCGAATTTTCTCAAAATGGAGTCGGGGTCATCAAGATTCCGGTTCTTCGGGTTGGGCAAATGCGCATTATACTCGTCCGTGTCGGTATTGAACCAGCGTCGAGCTAGTTCGTGGTCAATTTCACGGAAGCTCTCGGGCTTAACCCAATCAACCTTTAGGTCCGGATCATCGGTCATGCAGACCCGGAAATTGTAAGCTTGGATCTTATGATCTCCGGAGCCTTCGGGATCGGGTTCGGCTTCATTGATCCAGGGGAGCACGCCGCTGCTTGGATCGCCTTCGACTACATACGGGTCAACCGGGTGGCTGAACTGATGCTTCGGACGAACCTGGACGCCGTTGATAGTTTCCCCATAGACACTGTTGGCTTCACGCCCGACTGTGTAGCTCACGCCCGCTTTGGCATAAAGGTCACCTTCGTAGGTGCAATCCATGAAATAAGCCGCTTTTGCCTGTAGCCCGCCCAACATGTGAATGCTGACAATCCGTTCGGAATCAGTTTCCACTTTTTGCAGGAACTGCTTGTGATAGACGCTGATGAGTGGGTGAGCGGCATAAGAGTCAATGACTGCTTGCGCGGCCTTGGGTTCAAAGGTCCATGCGGTGCCCTCCAATCCATAATACTTTCCAAGATCATTGTAGAACTGCCGAGACATGCCTCCGATGACGCCCTTGCGGCCGAAGTCGGTCCAGCCGAGACCACTGGTAGTCATTCCTCCAAGGACGAGAGCCGGATTTAAGATGATGACGCTGAGACCGCGCTCCGCCAAAGCTTTGGCGGCGATGACGCCCGCCGCGGTGCCGCCGTAAATGACAACGTCTGCCTCGAGTGACAGGTCAGTCGGCTCGATCCAGCTGGCTTGGAAGTAGTGAGGTTTATTTGAAGTTTGCATATTTAACGTGATGTTAGAGGGGGAGGTTTGACCTCGTCGCGGGCCATGGATCAGGGGGCAGGGCAAGCCTGCAGGAGAGCGGCCGATTCCGCGATCCCGGTGACGAGCTGGCTTTTTAGTGAGTCTGGAAATACAACCGATTTCATTCCGTCTTTGGAGCGGGCAGCCAGGATACGGGCTTACCGTCGGCGAGGACTTTGAGTTCTTGTGGGTAGTCACACCAGAAGGGGATCATTTTCCCGGTATTGAAAACCAGGAGTAGGCGGTGAGATCCGACTGGGAGTTCGGAGGTGGCGTTGTCCTCGAGGGTGACCTCCTGGCCATCGATGGCGACCAGGGCGATGTTCAAGGCGCTCGTGATGGTGACCGTCGATGCCTTGGGTAGCGTAAAGTCGGCTACGACAGGGATGAAGCTTGGCTTGCGGCTAAAGGGCTTCGCGAACTGGCGCCAGGCGGGCTTAGTGCTGGAGATGGTGACCCGGTCGCGGGCAAAGCGGGTGCGCTGCTCGCTGTCACTGATGCGCCAGTTGGCTCCGGGCGTGTTACCGATGGCGGTGAGGGCTGCGTCCGGGGCACTGAAAGGCACCAGTTGCTGTAGGTCGATGCTGTCGAGCGTAAAGGGGCCTGCTGAGGCGAAGGCATCGCGCACGCAGTTTTGGGCCGTGGTGTCGGCCTCGCCGCGGTAGACGGCGTAGAGGCGGCAGGCTTCCCCGCCTTGGGTGAAGTCCAGCTGCGCTACGGCAAACTCGGCCCCGTCGGTCATGATCGGCTCGTGGCTGTCCAGTTCGGCGGAAAAGGTTTTGGAGATGCTTTCGTTAGGCTTGAGGTCGAGCTTACCGGCGTAATAGACGCCCTGCGCATAGGCTGGGGGAAGGCGTAGAATGATGCTGCCGTTACGGAGTTCCGTCTTGCTGTCGTTGGTTACCTGAAGGATCCATTCGCCCTTTTGGGTGGGCTTCAGCTCCACTTTGATGCCGGGAAACTCGCTCGCGGTGTGCGGGGTGTCGGCAAAGCCCGGGCCGCAAGACAGCCAGTCAATCTTGCTGGTGGTCGGCTCGTATGCGGGGTAGGGCAGGTTGAGCAGCCAGGTGTCGGGCTGCTGGCCAGGGGTGACGCTCAGAGTCTGGCTCGATAGCGCCTGACTGCCGGGCACCTGACTATTGAGGGTGATCTTGCCTGGCTTCGGGCCGGTTAATACCAGAGTGAGTGGCACGGCTGCTCCGGCGATCGAGGCGCGCGGGCGGGTCACGGTGTAGGCATCCGTCTGCCCGGTAACGGGTTCGATGCTCGTGTGCAGGGCCTGAAAGCGGTAGGCGCTGATGTTGGTCTGGTTCTCATACCAGAAGTCGTCCCGGCCCATATACTCGGCCAGCAGTGACTTGAACTTCTCCAGCTCGGCTGCGGGCTGCCAGGGATGCACGCCAACGCTGATGACCGGTGTGTGCGTTTGGGCGGCTGATGGATTGGAAAGCACCTTGTCCATCTGTCTGCGGAAAGAGCCAGCATTGATCTTGCGGTCGCCGGGTTTGACCTCAATCACCGTCGAGGCATAGCCCTCGGGCATATGCGGGTTACTCCGGATGAACCGATCATAGACGCTACTGTGGAAGCCACTGTTCAGCCAAGCCCGGGTGATCCGCTTCAGCGCGGCGGGGTCCGACCGCTCCTGAAAGCGGCCAAAGGGGAAGGCGAAAGAGTTGAGCGTGGTGTCGGTTTCGCTTTCCCGTTCGATGCGGTTAAAGAGGATTTCGTCAAAGACCGTGTTGGCGTTGGCCGTAGTCAGGTAAAGGTGGTTGGTGGTGTGCCCGCCGACACTGGTGCCAGAGGTGCTGAGCTGCTGGGCAAAGGCTGCCGCAGTGTCCTCGCGCGACCCGTTGAGGTAAAAGGACCCCTTCAAACCGATTTCGGCCATGGCGGCCTGCATGTTGAGCGCATTGAGGTTGTTGTCGTCCCAGCGGGTGGTGAAGGCCCAGGTCTTGTTGTCGTAGACCGGAGCGATCTCGATTTTGACGGGAGCGCCCGAGATGATCAGGTTCTCTGTTACGGTCGGGTAGGGCAGGGAAGGCTTCTGATTGTTCTCGGCCGCGGTGGATCCGGTCGCGCCAAGGGCGCAGAGTGTCAGCATGGCAAGTGTGGTCGGGATTTTGGGCATGGCGTGGGGCGTTTCATCAGTCGGGTTCTTAATGGGAAATTCAACTGAGTTGTTTGCGGATGAAATGGATGATATCTATAGATGGGATTTTTATCTTATTCCTACTGTATAAGCAACCGGTCTACCGGGTAACCAGTTCAGAGCGGATGTAGTCGAAGCTCTTTCTTAGCGAATCAAAGGGATCTCCGGGGCAGTGGTCTTGCTCGACAATAAACCATTCGCATCCAGCCGTCTCGGCAGCTGCGATAATCGCTTTGAAGTCTAAATTACCCGCTCCGATTTCCATCATTCCTATTTGGTTCTTCTGGAGGACGCCAATGTCTTTTAGGTGCAATAGCGGTAGGCGACCTTTCAGTTTCTGGCTCCAGTCAAGCATGCAGCAGCCCGCGGCATGAATCCAGTAAGTGTCCAATTCTGCCATAAGGTTGGCAGGGTCCGTCTTCTCGTAAATATGCTCTAGGACGGTTTTATCCTGAAGGTGAATCAACTCGATCGCATGATTGTGGTAGGTGAGTATTTGGCCTGCCTTGCGGAAAACGCTACCTGCATGGTCTAACTTTTTTGCTAGGTTTTCAATTTCAGCGAGGTTGGTTAAATCGATATCACCTGGATGTGGGAATGCCGTGTATTTGCAGTTGAGTCGCTGTAGGACTTCAACCGAGGCTTCCGGGTTCTCTACAATTGTTTTAGACGGTTCGTGCGTCGCGCAGATTGTTAGGCCAGCGTCCTTACAGGCTTCGAGGATGGCAGAGGGTTTCATTTCCTCGATCGGTGGACGTGTGCTGATTTGAACTGCCCGATACCCGATCTCAGCGAGTTTGAACATGCTTTTCCTGAAATCGCTCTCAGTTTGGCAATGATCGCGTATGGTGTAGGTGATGGCGGCAACTTGTTCGAGTTTCATGGTGATTTATAAAAAGTATAGGGTGGTGGATCTTGTTCGCGGAATTCGTGGGTATTCGACAGAAACAGTTTTAATTATAGCATGCGGCTTTACTATGGAGAGAAATACTATTGCCGGTCGTTCATGCGGGGGAGGTGTTTGACTTGTAGCTTTCGAGCCAGGTTTGGATCGAAGGCCAGGTGATTTGCAGGCTGGCCTCCGGGCTGGGGTGGCTGCCGTCTGGGACGAACTTCTGAAATGTCTCTGGATCTTCTGTTTTGAGTTTTACCCAGATGCTGGTGTGATCGATGAGCTGTAGTCCGTGCTTCTCTGCGATACGATGATATTGCTGGTAGTATTTTAAGAGTTGTGGTCTAACGGATGCGCTTCGGTTTTCGTTTGGCGCGTCCCAGCCAACGTTCATCGTTTGCAAGACGATCGTCATTTCAGGATTCTGCGCTCGTAGCTCTTGCAGTATTTTCTCCAAGTTCCCTTCAGATTCTTCCAGGGAAAGGTCGAACTTCTCATGAGCGTCGTTGTAAGCGAACTCGATGAAGACTAAGTCGGGTTTGTGATCCAGAACTCGTGATTGCAAATGTTCCAGTGCCCATGCCGAGTTCTTACCTGAGCCAGATGTGTTCCGCACAGTGACTAGATCCGGGTAGTGAGTTTCAAACCAAGAGCTAAACGCCTTGGTCCATTCACCATGTTCAGTCAGGCTGCAGCCATAGAGGACAACTGATTGAGGTCGTCTGGCCTGTAAGTTGCGGTATGCTTGTGTGGACGAAAACCCTCCACGATCTGAATCGTTTTCAATCATCGACCACATTTCTGAGATTGTCATACTAACTGAAACTGCGCTGGTCGACCTGCATACTTCAGGAGGCTGTGGGTAGTGATGTCCTGAAGTTGCTGATCCAGGTCGGATTATTTTACGGATACTAGGTCCAAGGCTGTATGGTGGCGAGCAGGTCTTCCAGTTTGCCTTCTGCCAATGCGACAACTGTGTCGGCTGCGCCGTAATACATCTTTACGGTGTTGTCGTCTTCAAGGATGAAGCCGCCTGGGAATATCACTGAACCCCGGAAGCCTTCCAGTTCGTAGGGGGCTTCGGACTTGAGTAGTGGTTCCTTTGACATGCCGATAATTTTGGAAGGATTCTCCAGGTCGAGGAGCATGAGCCCAGCTACATACTCTTTATACCATTCGCCATGGTGCGCCCAGGTTCCGAGGTTGCGATCCGGATTATGGGTGACCGCGTGGAAGGTTGTGAGCCATCCTTTCTCCGTTTTGATTGGGGGTGCGCCGGGACCGATTTTCGCGTTTCCGCATTCGGCTTCCTCCGCCCCAAGTAACAGCTTGTGGTTACCCCAGTGGTAGCCATCGGGAGATTCGCTGATCCAAATATCAAAAGATTCTTTTGTTCTAAAGTAGAGTGGGAAAGGGCGGTCTAGGCGCACTATTTTCCCATTAACGCGTTCGGGGAAAAGCACCATGTTACGGTTTTCCGGAAGAGAGATATGCAGAAGCGTCCAGTTTCGGAAGTCTGTGCTGCGAGCCACTCCGCCTCGGATGCCATGGGCGGTGTCGAGTGCAAAGCAGAGGTAAATCTCACCATCGATGACGGTAATGCGGGGGTCATATATTCGGACGAGTTCTTCGTCGCCGAAGCGTGCGGCATACTCGCCTTTCAGCCATGATCGCATTTTGTCCTGATCAAAGACCGGCTCTTCGTCGACCGTCCAAGTGTAGCCATCGTCACTGCTAGCGAGGCCTATACGAGTCATACGGGCATTCGGCTTCTCTTTACTGCCGCTATCCGTGCGGAAGAGCATTTTGTATTTCCCCTCCCATTTACAGACGCCGGCATTGAAGACGGACATGCAATCCCAGGGGATGTCATCTTCGCTGAGAATCGGGTTATTGGTGATACGTTTTAGGGGTTTGGTGTCGACTGTTGTCATGATGATTTTAGAGTGGTGATAAATGTATTCAATTAGAGGTGTGGGGTGCCTATCGGGGGAAAGAGGGGGTTGAGGCTCAGGGGCAGGTAGTCAATTGGCGGGATATTGCATTACCCGATGGAAAGTGCGATTTGGGAATGTCGCGGGCATGCGTCGTTTGAGGGACGATGTCAGCCGTCTCGAAGAGGTGACGCAGAATGCGTCCATATAGGTCGTTTCGCTCGGAATCATACCCCGGCTCATTGATTCGATTCATGCACTCGTTGGGGTCCTTTTCTAGATCATAAAACTCATCGCTTTCGTAGAGTCGCATGATTAATTTGAATCGATGAGTGCGGCACATTATAGCCTTTCCGTGTGCCGTAGGATCTTCGGTTTGGATACGAACGCGCGGCGCATATAAGTTGATCGGATCATCTAAATCATCTGACTCGGCACAGTGGGGTTCGTTCTCGCAGCGGCCTCCTTCTGTGAAGACAGCATCTCTGTGTTCGGCCGATGGGTCTTTCAGTAATGGAAGAAGCGAACGGCCAAAATGTGTGTATTGAGGTTGAATGCCAACCATGTCGTAGACAGTCGCCGGAAAGTCGACTAACTCGACAAGTGCATTGCATATGCCGGACTGACTCTTTGTTTGTGCGGGTGGCTTGATGATTAATGGCACTCGAACCAGGCAATCCTCCATTAAGTTTTGTGCCTTTTCGACGAGGCCGTAGTCGCCGGCAAAGTCTCCATGATCAGAGAATAGAAAGAAGGCGCTCTCGTCGTATTGTCCGGATTGCTTCAATGCTTTTAAGAGTATCCCCGCCTGATCATCAACGCGCGCGCACATCTCGTAGTAGGTTGCTCTTAATTCGGTCCACCATTCTTCAGATTGATGGGAAAGTCCCAAGTTTTCTAACAGTTGACCGTGCATGCGTGGCTTTCCACTGGTGGATTCTGCGGTAATCCTAGGGGGGATTTGGCTTTGCGGTACCGAACCGTAGTAAGGTTGCTCGACTCCGTAGGGTGGATGAGGGTACTGAAGTGACAGGAAGACGCAGAATGGCCTGCTGTCGTTGTAGTTTTCTATGAAATTCTGGGCTGTCAAGACATGGGACCAGTCGCTATCTAGGTAAACATCTTCACCTTCGTTTTTCTTCAGTTCGCCAGCATAGAATGAATAATCAGGGTTTTGCGGTGTTCCTTTTCTCCATGACTGGTCCACATGAAGATTTTTATGGGTTTCTTCTGGAACATGCCGTTCATCGCATAGCTCTGAAAAGGCATTTTCGTCTGTCATTAGATCGTTCTTACCTCCCCACCAGATATAGTAGCCCGCGTTCTTCAGTTCGCGCAGTAGGCAGGGTTCATCGCGTGTTAGAGGATAATTCATACTGCGATGTCCTCGGGTGTGAGGGTACCATCCAGTCATGAAAGAGCATCTGCTCGGTGTGCACACAGGGTTTTGGCAGAAGGCATGGGAAAAAGATATTGCCTCCTCGGAAACCAGGCGGTCGAGGTTTGGGGTGACCGCTGCGGGGTTTCCTGAATGGCCCATCACATCGCCTCTCCATTGATCGGGGATAAAAATGACTAGGTTGGGTCGGGTTTTCATGCGGAAGGGAGTGGTTTGTCCGGATGTATAGTGCAGAATTAAATAGAAGAATAATCAATACAGAGCAAGCCTAAAATTTTTGGCCTGAGAACCTGGCCGTGGGTAGGCTCGGGGACGATGATCTACTTGAGGGGCTATCCGCGCAGTTCGTCAATGAACTGCGGGGACATTCGATAATGAGCCCCTTTTTTCAATTTCTCGGTTTTGTTTAGAGAATTCAGAGCCTGGGCAAGTGTATCTTCCACGTGGTATCCGAGCCAGTGCACGTTTGGGTCAAGATATTTGCTCGAAGCCGGCCAGTTCATGTGGGCGACGACGGAGATATCTTTTCCGGGTCGCAGGCCGCTTTCTTGAATCGCTTGCAGAGCTCCGGCTGCGAGGTTCTCGTCGGCAATCATAAGAGCATTCGGGCGTTTTGATCGCGGCGCCTCAAGCAGCAGGCGTGTGATTTTTCGGGAGAGATCGAGTGGAGAGCGGGGAAGTTGGTAGAGCCAATAGTCGAACAATTCAAAACCTTTGGCATGAAAATAATCGAAGCCGTAACGGACGGGGGGGATCGTGAGCCAAGCGAGGCGTGTGGTATGGTGATCCTGGAAACGGTTCAAAGCCTTCTCAACGAATAGGTCGTAGGAAGAATTGAACATAGCGATGTTCGGGTGTATCCCGAAATGATCGTCAGGCACGAAAAGCGAAGTCAAGGGCATGGTTGTCTGTCGAAAGATCTGATCCGCAAAGATCTCTACAGCTTCCAGGGATGCTATGACACCTGCCAGGCGGCGATGGCGGATATCGTCTTTCAGTTGTTTCCATCCATCGGTGCCTTTTTGTCGATTGACGTTATAGTATCGCTTGAAGCTATAGCGTTGGTGTTCTTTGAAAACGGATGGTGCCGATGTGTCCAAGAGTTGATTGAAGCGTGGCCAGGACTCATTTTCAGGAGATTGCTGGTAGACGAGTGCAATGCGATGTAGGTGTGGAGGTTTTCCTCCAACGAAAAGCCCTCCCCGTTCGACGCTGCGTAAAAAGCCTTCGCTCTTAAGCTGGTTGATCGCGTTCTGGATCGTGAATCGGCTGACCTGAAAACGTTCGGATAGCTCATTGTAGGTCGGCAGTTTTTCACCCTCTCGCAGAATTCCGGAGGTGACCTCTGAGCGCAGGGTGTCGGCTACTCGTCCAGTGCGGGTTTTTTGCCATTTCCACTTCGGCTTATGGGTAGGGTCTTTTCGGGCCATTGCAAAAATCCTCGTCTGTAGTGAGTGGAAATCAATCCTGAATTATGGTTATTCGGCGAGCTCTCTCCGTCGCTGATTTGTGCGGGAGTCGTGCGCAATACCGTGCTGACCGCATTTCTTTTCCCGCCCGGGAGGATGGAGGCATCTCGCCTAAAGTGCTCGTAAAAATTTTAATAGTGCAGAAATTTCGAAAAAAATAATCTTTACAAAGTGCGGATTTTGCCGCACCCTTTTTTCATCCTCAAAGGTCCCCCGACCTCCTCATCGTTTAACCCCCCCCCCGATCCCCGTGCCAACCCATTGCAAAATCTACACCTCCAGATCGAAAGAGGCATTTACTCTGGTAGAGCTTCTTGTCGCGGTAGCAACACTTGCGATTCTTCTCTCGATTCTCATGCCCGTATCTTTCGGTGTCCTTAAGAAGGCGCGCAGTGCTAATTCGATTGCGAACATGAAACATATCGGTGCAGCTGCCGCACTCTACGCCCAGGAGCGGGACGGTTCTATCCCTACGGCATGGGATGCGACAAAGTATATATCTTGGATGCAGCAACTGGAGGGATATGGGCTGAACTTCGGAGAAGACCAGGAATATATGTTCTGTCCTCTCATGGTGAATAGGGATGCTTCCGGAAATGTCGGCAAGGTGACGTCTTATGCCATGAATAATCACATTGGCGATCGCCCGAATAAGAAACGCTGGGAGGGGGTCGACAAAATTTTTCAGTGCGCTGATCCCAGTGGAACGGCCTTGCTCTTCAACTCTTTTTACCATTCCAACGAAACCAGTTGGAAATTCTCGGCTACTCCAAATCCAGGGTCGAACGTTGTGATACCCGCTGACGGGACCGATGTGTTTGTGCTGTTTTTGGATGGTTCAGTTCGTGAGATCCCGGCAACTGATGGACGCTTGCCAGGCGGGAGTGACAGTGTCGATGCGGAGGTGCGAAGCCTTTTTTGGAATGGGCGATGAGCTGAATCATACCGACTTACAATTCAATAACTTTAGATGAAGAACCTGATGAACGCTATTTACAAAGTATCCTTCTTGACGATGGTTTTTATCGTTTGTTCGCTGCAGGCGTCCTCGGTGCTACTCGAAGATCGTTTCAGCGAAACCAAAAATTTGGACGAGGCCCTCTGGAGTGTCGATCGAACGAGCGGGACCTATCCACCCGTATCGGTATGGAAGCATAAATTGCGATTGGTCGTTTCGAGTGATCAGGCAGACCAAAGGGTCGGGGTCACTTCCCGGCAATCCGACATCGACCCGTTTCAGGGTCCGGTCCAGTTGCGTCTACAAGGTTTGGATATGAAGGGCGAAGCTTCGGCGGGGCCGGGGGCATCGACATTCTACGTTATGGTGGGTGCGACTGATGCGAGCGGTCTTTTGTATCCAGCCGCAGATGAAAAATCCGTTCGTTTCAACCGGGAGCATGGTGCTCTTGCATTGCTCGTACACGTTAAGCAATCAGAGGTTATTCTCGATGTCGTGGACTATGGTGCCGACAGGTCGCGGGTTTCGTTCGAGCTCCCTGGGTTGCCAACCGATATAAACTGGACGATTGATGGGTCGGGGACCGATAGGCGGTGGTCCGTGGATGCTCTGGGTTTTACGGGGGATGGACAGAATCGTTTCCGGATTCGCGAGGAGGGTTCGTTCAACCAATTTATAGACGGATCGGATTCGCGCATTTCCTTAGGCAGTGTCAACTACGGCGGAGACTGCCCCCCTCAGGGGAGTCGTTTCACTTTGGAGTCGATAACCGTCGAAACCATTGACAAGGAATCAATGGCCGGGGTTGAGGCAACAACCCAAGACCTGAGAGAGGCGATTGATTACTTGAGAAATATGAAGTGGTCGGAGACACGGCAACCGACACTGGCTTCACTGGTTGATGCACCCGCTGGCAAACATGGTTTTGTCCAGGTGAACCCTGAAACGAAGCGGCTGATGTTTGAGGACGGCACGCCTGCTGACTTTTACGGCATCGCTCACCGCCGGTTCGCAAATAGTCTAGATGCAACGCCGGAAGAAATGGTGACCATGCTCGACGACGTGCGTGCGCTTGGAGTCAATCAAATCCGTGTGCAATTATTCCCCAATGTCATTCAGAGAAATGGTGGAGGCACCTTGGATGAAACTGTCCTTGATAACATGGACCGCTTCATCGCACTGGCGAAAGAAAGAGGTATCTACATTCACTTGAACATGACGATGTCGGCAGTCAAGCGAGGCATCTACGATAAAGAGATCAGCCTCGAAGATGAGATGCTGAACGAAGGCGTTTTGGACTTGCGCAAGCAATACATGTATAGGCTCCTGACTCACGTGAATCCTTACACCGGAATCGCCTACAAGGACGAACCGGCAATTATGGCCCTGCAGCTTGGAAATGAGATGCCGGTATATAGCCGAGCATGGGCCGGCAAGCGAATGGAGGGGCAGCGAGGCTGGTCAAAAATGAGCGCTGAGACTCGTGAGCAGATCAAGCCGCTTTGGAATCAGTATTTGTCCGAAAGATACTCGAGCCGAGAAGAATTGGGGGATGCTTGGGGAGCGGAGCTGCTTGCGGACGAGGATCCCTTCAAAGAGACCGTTGCAGTGACCAACCCTTTCTATCCCGTGCCGCAGCATCCAAATGAGAAAGCGACTGTTCGGGAGGTCGATGCAACTGCTTTTGCCGATTACCTGCTGGCTCGACATTATCGACTGATGAAAGATTTCATTCGTGAAGAAGTCGGCGATGAGAATCACTTGATTTCTGACAATGCATGGATTCGCGGCTCCGCCGGCATACGTGAGGCTGCCCACAGTGAGCTCGATTTGATGAACCTGCAGCATTATTGGCCTCATTTATCCTATCGTCGGGTGCCCGCCCAAAACTATAACTTGTCACCTCTCAAAGATTTTGGGCAACTTATGATCAAGAGTCTGCTCACGGGGAGAGTTTCGCCGGATGGGACAGTGAATGCCTTTGATATCACTGAATACAGTGCGCACCTGGATTCAGGAAATCCTGGTGAAATTTATCCGGTGCATAGCGTATTCGCTCGTGTGCTGGGAGCCGATGGGCAGATGGCTTGGATCTATTTTGACGATGAAAGCTATTGGGAGCACTGGTTTGGGTTTAATAAGAAATACTCGTCTTTGCCCGACCGGTTAATTCCCTTCGCAGCCAGTTCTTTAATTTGGCGGCAGAATATTCCAGAGACCGATGTTCGTGCTCTTGCCAAACTCTACAGCACGGTTCAGGGAGACGGAATGCCTGCGCCGGTGATGGCGAACATTGACCGCGATGGCTCGCTTTTTGAAGGCGTTCGCATGGAGGATCCCCGTTTTTCTCCTGACCCTGATCTGATTCAATTGGATTGGGAGCAGGGTTCGATGATTGTGGATGAGCCGGCTTGGTGTCTCTATGTTGGTGCAGGAGTATTTGAGGGTGCAAACCTGACGTTCATTCCGGACGATCTGGATCAACGTTATGTAATCGCCGCTTTCGCCATGGATCAGTCGGACTTCGAATCGACTCCCCGTGTGCGTCTCTTTGTCAACACTCCGGGACGGCTCGAGCTCGGCGATTGGATCGACAATCGAAGGATTCTGGCCTGCGGAAGGGAGTGGCAAGCTTTCCGGGAATTTAACCCTGTGAACGGTGAAATCTTGGTCGGTGAAGTGGATGAAATCTTTTTCTACGACTTCGTCGATCCGCGTTTGGAATCCGTTTTTCCAGAGGAATAGTCGTGCCGTTTTTCAAAGTTACAAATTCCAACCACTAATCCCCAACAATAGATACATGAAGATCAACAAACTCGCAGTCACAGCTGGCGCCGTAGTCGTGGCAGCTTCGATATCTCAACTCAGCGCTCAAACCACTCTGATCGATGACAGTTTCACGTCATTCAATACTAGCACGTGGACTGGTACGAGCAGTGGGGGGGCTTCCAACCCTGCTCGGGTATGGAATGGCTCGCGTTATGTCGTTCGAACTCAAGTCACGAGTCCAAATCCATCGCAATACAGTTTCTTTACTTCGAATCAAACGGATATTAATCCATTTGATTCTGCATTAGAGGTCAGCGTGTCCTTCGATATGATTAGCAATCCGCCCCTTAATGATGCGGAGAGCCAGTTTTTTGCGATTATCGGTGAGGCGGATACAGACAGTTTGGGGAATTACTACCCTAGCACGTCCAATTTCGATATGGGCACGGGAGCTCTAGTTTTAAGCATTTCCCAGCGCACCAGTGATTTCCTTTTGAAACTTGTTGATTATGGAGGTGGTAACGGTTCAACGATCGGTGAATACGAGATCAGTGCGATGCCTTCCAACTTGACCTGGGGGCTGGATGGAACGGGTGGAAACAAGAATTGGACAATTGCCCTATCTGGAGCGACATTCACAGATACTGGGTTGAGCGATAAGGGCGGGTCATTCAGCAACTATTCTGAGGGAACCGTCTCCCGTCTAAGTTTGGGAGCGATGAATGGTGCTGGCGGTCTAGGAGATTGGACAAGTGGGACAAATATCTATTTCGAAGGTCTTAACGTCACTGCTGCCATCCCTGAACCGAATGCAGCTTTGGCTGTTGGACTGCTCGCAGCTGCTGGCGTTGCTATGCGCCGTCGGAAGAATTGATAAGCTCTAATAGACTCTGAGTTTAACCAGGCGCAGCCCCCTCCGTCTAAGTGCTTTGACGGCGGGGGCGCCTTATTATTGTGTCACTTTGAATTGAATTTTTAAGAGCGGCTTGTTCTCGCAAGCATACTGCCAGCATCATTTTTAGCTGAGTTGAGTCGGTCGGTTTCATGGCTCTGAGCTGGTCCTTTTTTCGCAGGGAGACCTTTCGGGAAATTACTAACTATGCACTGGGTTGATTGGATCATTACGGTAGTGCCTGTCACTATCATCCTGTTTTTGGCGGTATATAGCCGCAAATATGTCCGTGGCGTTGTCGACTTTCTGGCGGCTGGGCGTGTGGCTGGCCGCTATGTTATTTCGGCTGGTGACCTCACCGCCGGATTGAGTGTGATTACGCTGGTGGCACTGGTTGAGTCCAAATATCAAGTCGGCTATGCCTTAAGTTTCTGGGAGTATTTAACAGTTCCGGTCGGGATTATCATGGGCTTGACCGGATACTGTGTATACCGGTTTCGGGAGACCCGTTCTTTGTCGATTGGTCAGTTCCTGGAGATGCGCTATAATCGCTCTCTCCGAATCGTCGCCTCCACCATTCGCACCTTTGCCGAGATGGTGACCAATGCGATTGGTCCGGCAGTCGCGGCCAACTTTTTCATTTATTTCATTGGCTTACCGCACTCAGTTGAAATTTTTGGATTGGCTCTGCCGACCTTTGGCTTGGTGGTCGCGATGTCCCTGTGCTTGTGTATGGTGGTTCTTTGGCCGGGCGGACGGATTTCGCTACTCATATCGGACGCGTTCCAAGGTCTGATGAGTTATCCGATCTTCGTCATCATCGCCGGTTATATCTTCCTGAACTTCGGATGGCATGACACCATAGGACCCGTTATGATGGATCGAGTGGATGGTGAAAGCTTCATCAATCCCTTTGATATCGAGAAGTTGCGTGACTTTAATATTTTCGCGCTCTTTGTTACGATTTTCGGAAGCATTATGAATCGTGCCAGTTGGATCGGTAACGATACAACTTCGAGCGGACGGACTCCGCATGAGCAAAAAATGGCCGGTATTCTCGGAACATGGCGTTCGTTGTATTCTGCGCTGATGATGCTTTTGATTGCGGTTATGATTATCGCTTTGATGACGCATAAAGATTATTCCGATACCGCACACGAAATTCGTTCTGAACTTACTCATCAAGTTGCGAACGAAGTGGTGCCGGATGCGGGGCGTCGGGCTCAGTTAGATACAAAACTCTCAATGATTCCGGTGCCCCGCCACGAAATTGGCATCGACCCACCGCTATCTCAGGAAAGCAATATCGACACTCCCTATATCGAAGGTGCTCGTGAGACCTTGGGAGGGACGCCAGAGGGCAACCGGCAGTTTCAAGAGTTTCGGACGCTCTATCATCAGATGATGCTTCCGGTTGCCTTGAAGAACCTTTTACCGACTGGATTGATGGGACTCTTCTGTTTGCTCATGGTGATGTTATTGATCTCAACGGATGACTCGCGGGTGTTTAATGCCTCCTCGACCATTATTCAGGATATCATCATGCCATTCAGAAAGACGCCGTTGACCCCAGCGCAGCATGTCCTCTGGTTACGCCTGTCCTCATTGGGCGTCTGTGTCTTTTTCTTTGTCGTTTCAATCTTCTTTGTGCAGATCGATTACATTATCATGTTCACCACGATCATGACCTCCCTTTGGTTAGGGGGCGCGGGCCCGATCATGATTTTTGGACTGTATAGCCGTTTCGGCACGACCACCGGTGCCTTTGGCGCGTTGATCTTCGGTTCGGGACTTTCTCTGACAGGTTTATTTCTTCAACGGAACTGGGCGGAACTTGTCTATCCCTGGCTTGAATCGAATGGTTGGCATGTTTCGGTTGGTCATTTTCTGGAAACGGTTTCCAGCCCATTCAATCCCTACGTTATGTGGGAAATGAGTGCGGTGAAATTTCCAATCAATTCTTACGAATTGTATTTCATGGCAATGATATCAGGGATTACCGCTTATGTCGTTGGTTCGCTGTTAACTCAGAAAGAGCCCTACAATTTGGATCGCTTACTGCACCGCGGAGAATATGACGTGGCTGGCGAGCACAAGCCTAAGGTTGCATGGAGCCTACGCAATACCTTCTCTCGTCTCATCGGGATCAATGCTGAATACACACTGGGTGACCGGATCATTGCCTGGTCGGTCTTTGGCTATGCGATCGTCTACAAATTCTTCTTCTGTTTCGTCTGTGTCTTTATCTGGAATTTGATCTCCCCATGGCCGGATGAGTGGTGGAGCAACTATTTCTATATAACCAGCTTATTGGTCACTGCAATATTGGGTATCGTGTCGACTTTCTGGTTCCTTATTGGTGGCGTGATTGATCTCCGAAAGCTATTCCGCGATTTGGCGGCCCGTATCGACAATCCATTGGACAATGGTATGGTTGAGGGGCACGTTTCTTTGGCGGATAAAGCAAAGTTTGAAGCACACGAACAGGGAGAGAAGAAGGATCAGTAATCAGCTAAGTCTGCTCGGAGTGCGCCAGGCAGTCTGGCGCGCCTTAGTGGCCGTGCACCGTAGTCAAGTCACGACTGAGCAAGGTTGCCCGATATTTTGGGGTGGTCCATTTTTTGTGGTTTCACTGTTCTTCCGACGCATCTGGTGCCTTTATGAAAAAGGAGCCCAACTGAAAAAAAGTCATTAGGTCTTGCAATTATGAATTTTTTGCTCTCATTGTGCTTTTTATTATTCACTTAATTTCTGCACTATAAAATCCTATATACCCTACCACTAGTGTCCAGTTAAGAGGGGTTTCGATTTTTCCAAGTGATTCATTTGAAGAGTCTTACACAGGATAAAGGTTGTCACGCATTTGAATCGGCTGGCGACCTTCCGTCGCATTCGTTCTCAATAACGGATGAACGCTGGCAGGCTCGTTTTTACTCAGATTACCGATGGCTTGGACCGGAAGGAGTTCGACCGATGCATCAAGCTTTACCCGATGCCCAAGAGCAGTCGCGGATTTACCGCACGCGACCAATTCCTTGCCATGGTCTTTGCCCAGTTGACTTACCGGGAGGGGTTGCGCGAGATCGAGGCTTGTTTGCGCGGGAATCAAAACGCTTACGCGATGGGGTTTCGCGGCAACATTACCCGCACCAATTTGGCATATGCCAACCAATGGAGGGACTGGCGCGTCTACGAAGCCATGGCTCATATCCTCATTCGAAGGACGCGGAGACTTTAGGCAGGCGAGACGAACCCGATGGGTCTCGATGGCATGGTCGTCGCGGTCGATTCGAGCACCATCGATCTTTGCCTGACTCTCTTCCCTTGGGCGGACTTTCGTTCCACGAAAGCGGCGGTAAAGATCCACACGCAGTTCGAACTTCAAGGCTCTATCCCGCTGTTCATCGACGTTACGAAGGGACGGGAACACGATGTGTCTTTCCTCGACCGAATGCCAGTCTCTCCCGGAACGATCTATGTAATGGATCGTGGATACCTCGACTTCGGTCGACTCTTCGGCCTCAGCCAGGCCGGAGCGTTCTTCGTTATCCGTGCCAAACGCAACCTCGACTGCTATGTCCGGGAGTCCCGCAGAGTTGCCAAAATCACAGGTCTGCGCAGCGATCAAACAATCGGTCTGAGCGGAGCCCTGTCCAAGGAACGATATCCCATTGCTTTGCGTCGAGTTCGTTTCTTCGACGAGGAGACTGGCAAGGACTTGGTATTCCTTTCCAACAATTTTTCCATCCCAGCATTGACCGTCGCCTTGGTCTACAAGAGCCGCTGGCAGATCGAACTTTTCTTCAAATGGATCAAACAGAACCTGCGGATCAAGTCCTTCTTCGGAACCTCGGACAATGCCGTCAGAACCCAAATTTGGATCGCCATCTGCACCTATCTTCTCGTCGCCAGTCTCAAAAAGACTCTCTGCCTCGACCACAGTTTGACCCGGATTCTGCAAGTTCTGAGTGTTAACGCTTTTCAGAAAGTTCATATCAATCAGCTATTTACAGAATCCTTCACAAATTTTGACGAAACTCAATTATCTAACCAACTCAACTTCAACGACTTCCT
>NZ_JACHVA010000015.1 GCF_014230055.1 Puniceicoccus vermicola
GGCGTGCTCCCCTGGATCAATGAAGCCGAACCCGATCCCGAAGGCTCCGGAGATCATAAGATCCAAGCTTACAATTTCCGGGTCTGCATGACCGATGATCCGGACCTAAAGGTTGATTGGGTTAAGCCCGAGAGCTTCCGTGAAATTGACCACGAACTAGCTCGACGCTGGTTCAATACCGACACGGACGAGTATAATGCGCATTTGCCCAACCCGAAGAACCGGAATCTTGATGACCCCGACTCCATTTTGAGAAAATTCGATGTAATGGATGCGCGCACGCCGAATGGGTATTTAAAAACAGATACCAACAACCACGGCCCGGTCTCCACAGATTTCATCGGCGCAAACTATGCCTGGCCGGAAGCGAGCTACGCCCAGCGCGAAGTCATTTTTCAAGAGCATGTCGACTACATCATGGGACACTTTTGGTTTATGGCCAATGATCCCTCCATTCCGGAAGTATACCGTAAAGGATATGCCCGTTTCGGCCTGCCGAAGGATGAATTCCCAGAAACCGGACACTGGCCACATCAACTGTATGTCCGTGAAGCACGCCGCATGGTCAGTGACTATGTTCTAACGGAAAAAGACACGCAACATATTCGCCAACCAGAGGATCCCGTTGCCATGGGCTCCTATGCGATGGATAGTCACAACTGCCAACGCTTTGTGAAAGATGGATGTGTCTATAATGAAGGCGATGTTCAACTACTCCCCAAAGCTCCCTACGGGATCAGCTACCGCTCCATCACACCGGCCAAGGGCGAATGCGAAAATCTATTCGTTCCGGTCTGCTTATCCGCATCACACATCGCATTTGGATCCATCCGCATGGAGCCGGTCTTTATGGCTCTCGGCGAAAGCGCTGCGATCGCGACCGACATGCTGATCGACCAAAAAGACGCGGTTCAATCGATTGATTATCCAGCCTTGGCAAAAGAGTTGGAAGCCGTCGGACAGATTCTCCACTTCGAGGAAGTGGAAGATTCTGAGTAGTCGCGCCTTAAAAAGCACTACGCGACTCCGAGAGCCGAGCAAAATTTGATCTGATACTGCGAGTCGCGCTGATGCGCGTTTTGCCCGCTTTTTTTCGAGAGCTACATTAACAATGATCCATTTAGTTTAAGCATCTCCTTAAGCTGTTCGCCTGATACCTCGTCGACATCCGCATCAGCCTTACAAGCTAGCGCCACAGCCGTGCCAGCTGCTTCACCGGTTTGATTGAGGTTGACCATGACGCGAACTGCCCCGAAGGCGTCTTGATCGGCATCCAGAAGACGTCCTGCCACCAAGAGATTGCGAGAATTCACAGGTATCAAACTACGATACGGAATCGTATAGTAGCGATTACGGTTTTCCGCGTCGTGATGCCAGAAAGCGTGAGTGACCTTCCCCGAACGGCTGATGCGCTCTTCACGCCCATCAAGATAACGCAAGATGGTTCCGCTGGATGAATGAATATCCACCGGATACGTGCCCTGCGCAATCGAATCAGAGAAGTGAGTGCAGGCCAGGAGCTCTTGGCCTGACAAACGATGTTGGCAAATTGCATGGCGCGTTTGGCGAACCCCAAGCATTTGTGCCCAAGCAACGATAGAAGGAATTTCTACATCTGGCGGGAGCACCGCTCGAAGCATATCAATATAGGCACGATGGAGACGTCTTCCCTCAATTAAAGCAGCCGTGTAGGCATCTGCATCCGCAGCATCGATACCGTTCAATCGGGTTCCAAATAAATTACGCAGGTCAGGAGCTCCAGGGTAAGTAAAATACCAGGGAGCGCTATTATCGGATGGATAGCCGTATTTGGTGAGCAGGTGTTTCATGGCTTCCCAATACTTCTTCGCATCGACATCAGCGACTCCCGCAACCAAGGCTTGTAAGTTCACCGGTTGCAAATGCTCCGGTCGAGAAACAGAAAAGCCACCCGCCTGAAGTAAAGACCCATCCCCGGACGCATCGATATAGTATCGAGCGCGTATGGCCCTGCGCCCCGAAGCATCTTCGATAATCGCAGCGTCCAACTTTCCATCATCTAATTTGGCGGAAACACACCGCGCCAGAAGAAAGAGCCGAATCGAGTGCTCGACGGCAATCGTCTCGAGTTCACCCGCGAGCTCGGCACTGTTGAAACGGAACTCGCCACGCAAGATCGGTCGCAACTCTTCCACGGCAGACCTGAGCTTCAAGCGCTCAATAAGCTCCAAGGTCAGCCCCCCAATGATTCGCCGTTCACCCAAAACATCCCAAGTCGAATGCCACTCATTCACTTGAGCAGCGGTAGCCATTCCACCCAATAGACTACTCCGCTCGACAACTGCGACCGAAAGGCCCAAGCGTGCGGCTCTCACAGCGGCGAAGACCCCTGTAGCCGAGCCCCCGATCACACACAGATCACACTCATGACAAATGGGAACCTTCCTCGGCGACTCTTTAATATATTCTGACTCGATCATTACTTACTCAGAAATACTCAAAGTGGGTTCGGCCTCAGCGACTTGAGAATTCAGAACCTTGATAATGTAATTATCAGCACGCCCTATTTGATTATAAACGAGTATTAAAATACTGTCGTCTTTCCGAACGGACTTCCTAGTCGCAATCCGCCGTTTCCAATTACCGTCATCGTCTTCAGATGCGATAATGATGGATTGATAGAAATCACCTTTTTCCTCTAAAGAAACTACACTGGATCGACCAGCGGCAAGATCGACCACTGAACCTCCCACCTTGCATAAAATAGGAGTCTTTGTGATATTACAAATAACTGCTTTACCCTCTGATTCACCATGCTCGGAACAATCAACCGGGAATATGCTGTAGCGTCCGTTCTCGTTCGGAAAAAAGAATAGAATCAATTTACTCTGATTCGGATTCAAACGAATGCCGCCCATAGATTTCAATGTAGTTGGATCTTCACTGCCATCATCGAAAACAAAGCGCAATGACGGTGGGCCTTGATAGGAATAACTTTCGGATATAACTCCCGGCTCCAAGGTGATGGGCTCACGACTGCTGATTCCGTCTGCCAAATAAGCAATATTCGGCGGCACATAGACTTCGGTATAGCCAGCTGCGGTCTGCTGGCGCTTACTCGAGCCGAATAAAGGGCTCGAAGCAGGCGCGAACGACTCGCCCAATGCATCAATTGGTATACTACCCGGCCACAAGTATACCTGAAAGCTCAGACTCACCTCTCCTTCAATTGGCTGAGCAGTCAGTAGCGATTGCCAAAGAAGGGAACAGACTCCCAATGCCATAAAAATTCTAGGACACGTTCCCATTAGATTTCTCCCTCCTCAAGCCAGGTAAAACTCAGCACGACAAACCTGCGTCCGAACTCTTGGTTAATCGCGGTTAATGCAGAGAGCCCCGCTGCCGAAGCCTCATCTGAATCGATCGGTGTGTGAGGAACATTACGATCATCAACAAACTCAGGAAGGCGCTGCACAATCGCCTCACACCGCACATGCGGAATCACCTCCTGAGTGACGGGGTCCAACACCTCACCATACCCCCGAACCCGAAAAGTATCTGAACGCGCACTTAGACTCCCACCGATGCGTGAGAGGATATCCCCCTGGCTGAGCCAGCCCGTCAAATTTTCAGTGCGCCAGCCTTCTTCCGCTTCGGTTTCAAATCCCGGAATATTGGTATTAGTCGACTCTAAACCCACCTGCTTCTGCAGCGATTCATTACTTTGTGCTTTGTCCAAGGCAGACGCCAGTGTCCCACGTAAACGAAAGGCATTCACGGATTCGTTGCCTGTTCCATCTTTGAATGGCATCCGATTCACAAAGCTAGAAATACTGGGAAAAGGCCCACGCAACTTTACCTCCTCCACGATGCGACGTGCCAAAGCATCAATCTGCGAAGCGGACAATTTGCGATAGCCGAGGTAGGTTTCGTCGTCGGAAAGCACATCCCTCTGCCCGTCATTATCTAGAACAGGCCCGAGTAATGGTTCATCCAACCTCAAGAGTGCAGAGCTTGGATCACTTTGAACATATGAAACCGTCCCCGATTCAATCGTCTCAATATCTTCGCCATAAAACGCGCCGATAAGCGCTTTCCAGGCCTCAACCGATGTGCTGTTCACATTGAATGCTCCATCCAGCAGTGTTTCATTGGCACTCTGATCAAAATCAGGACTTGGCAATGTTCCATCCGCACGCACCGAAACTACCAATGGATTACCAACCGTTCCATTATTCAGTAAGGTCGAAAAGAAATAATCATCCCATAGCGCTTTATTCAGTTTATATGAATAATCATGATGTATCCCGGTAAAGCCCAACATGGGTGCGTCACTCGATCTTCCCACAATAATACCACTCCAGCCCCGCTCTAGTGAATCCAATGGTATACTCGGATCAGCCAGACTATTCGCGATTGGATATGCAGGGATCAGATTTCCGAACCGGGCATTTCGGATGCTGTATTCCAGATCCACAATAGGATCTGTTGATATTGAAGCGTGATACAGCGGCGCATGAGACAACTGCCCGATCGAAGCGATCGATGATATTCCGGGAGAGGACTGAAACAAGACTGTGCGCTCTGCAGAAGACTGCGACTCAGAATAGCCTACATTCACATTGCGATCCAAATCATATGCCTCAACACCCACATCTTGATAATCATTACCATTCTGCTGACTAAAAACGTATGTTGGATTACTGCTGACCGCATTACTGTAAAAACGACCTCCGTCCGAACCTCCATCAGTCGGATGCTGACTGTAAACCAATGGGTTCGTTCCGTGAAAAGCCGCTCTCGGATTGGCATAACTCAGCCATCGACGTGAACTGGGCAACAAATGCGGATCTCGGCCGGGCTCGTGCGCTGTTGTCGGCCAGATCGCGGTATTCTCAACCATGACCAATAAACCTTTGACCCCTCTAGAGGCGCTGGTTTCCACCGTTGGTAGAGGCTGGTTACCTGGTGGCGATGCATACATCTGCGTTTTCGACCACCTCAGGATATGCTGCGCAATCGGAGCATCGTTCATATACAAGGAACTAAACAGAGGCTCGGTCTGTCCACCTCCCAAGCTTTCCTCCAGCAAGAGCGCATGTGTGCGCGCATTGGGTCGACCATAGTATTTAAACTTACGATCAGCTGGATCGACGCTATCTTTCCACTTCAGGTTCAGTGGGAAATAGTATGTCGAACCAGGATTATAACCCGGGACCAGTTCGCAGAAACTGTAGTCTGGTAATTCTACCAAGTCATAGAGCTGCTGTCCAACGGGAGGGCTAAAAACAACCGCTTCCCCTGGTTGTAAGGATACACCACGTATCCGAAATGCCAGAGGGAATTGATGTGGCAGCAAATATGAATTGGGTTCACTGCTAAGCTCAATTTCATCATCCGGGTCCAAGTCTTCGACTGCTCCGGAATTGAATTCCAAGAGAAAATTAGTATGCCATGTTGAAGTGCGCGTGAAAGAACTTCCATATTTGAAGACACGTCCAAACCTGACGATATAGTCAGTCGACTCGAGCGTGTGATCATATGGATTCCAGAGAACGATAGCCGGCATCAGGTGCATTTGCATCTCTAGCGATGCGGCATCATATGTAGGTAGCCAGTAGAGTTGAAAGCTTTTGACGACAGGAAATGAGCCCAGACGATTTGGGTTCGAGGCTTGGACTGGCAGCTCTCCGCCAAGGTCTGGTTGTTCGTTGACCCATGACCGGAGAACGGACCAGTCAGGGCCACCAGGATCACCATTGTTGATACCATTTGAGGCAAGCGGGTCGAACATCAGGCCGGAAGGAGTGGTCGAACCGACATCCAGTCCAACAGTCAGGTCTTTCTTCAGCCCACCACTCACGGGATTACTAAATACTCCGAAACTATTAAAAGTCACATCATCCATAAGGTCATAAATCCCATCAAGATCGATGGAAGGCTGATCCGCAGAAATCAATGCGAGTGAATTGAGCCCCATCAAGGAAGCTCTAGTCGAATCCGGATAACGAGTATCGAACCATTCCAAGCCATCGACTGCCGAGATTGGGAGGGAGTTGGCAAATCGCTGGGAATCGATGCCCAGATTTGCCTTCGGTATATTCACCTTAGCTTTAACGCCCTCATCTCCGACCCAGTATCCAATCCGCCCCGCAGAACTACTTTCTCCAGATACATCAACCAGACCGACCTCTACGGAATTAGCACCGGATACAATCAAAGTTTCATTCACGAAATCACCCGCACTGTCTGCGACATCATCCATGGAATATCCGTGCGCCCGATCAAACCCTGAAACCAGCCATTTACCAAAGCCAGAAACTGCGTCTTGATTCACACTATTCTCAGTAACTTCCCAAACACCAGTCCATGAATTTCGATCAGCTCGTATCCCATCCGGGACATCCGAGTAAGGATCCGTGTCAGAAATACCCGCTGTCGCTGAAATACGTTGGTCCGGTCCCAGTGACTTCTGTAAGTCTCCAATTGCGATATTCAGAGCCAAGTATGCATACTGCCTCGCCTCAGCAATCGACTTCTGCTGCGTCGCATTCTGCTCCTCAACACGTAGTAATGTGGAAATCGATAGCAGTAACAAGACAACCATCGCCATAAGTCCCAATGCAATTATGAGCGCAAAACCTCGATCCTGCGATCGGCGGTGTGAATGTCTGGGGTATTTTGGTCTCACCTGGTTCACCTCTTTGAAGTATGCTTTTTTGTCCGTTGTGCTCGCGCAAAGGACCGTTGAAGGTATAAACCCTAACAGCGAGATGATCTCATGCAAATGCAAGCAAAAGCTACCTGTAGGATCGACTTCATTTGCGTAGTTGATCGACTCCCCAGCCCCACCCACAAGTTCCTACGCGTAGAATTGTGTGGTTATTGAGAATCCCCCACTCGGTGTTGAATTCGATGAAGCAACGTGGACTCACTTTCATTGAACTTCTGACAGCTTCAGAGGCATTACTACATGTAGGATTCAACTCGGCTTGTTTTCTGCCAATCCTTTCACAAACTAAACTCAAACCTTAACGAAATCTACCCTTAGCTAAACTTCGTCTGGCAACACTTAACCCTCCAAAAACCATATCCCAAACCAAATCAAGTCACATGAGTACACAAAAAACACCATTGCTCGCCATCATCACTGGCCTCGTCGTCTGCGCTGCTGCTTCAGCTCAAGTCACCACCCTCACTACCCTGGACAACGGTCAGGATGCGCGTGTTCAACCTGTCGAAAATGCCGACACTAACTACGGAGGTGCCGTATCCCTAGTTCTCAAAGATGCGGGACTCAACAAATCCACCTCCAAAGTCTATTTGGGCTTTGACCTAAGCACTTGGAATTCAACTGCAGCCAGCGCATCGGTGACTTTAACAGCCAACGCAAGTTTCACGCTTTCAGCTGACACCAACATACGCTTCTGGGGTCTGAACAACGGAAGCGCTAGTTGGTCTGAAGATACCATCACTTACAATAACGCTCCTGCAGCCGACAGCGATCCGGGCAACGGAAGTATCGATGACGGGGCTTCCTTCTACCAGGGAACCGAAGCCAATCAGATGACACTACTTGGCTCCATTAACTTCGCGTCAAGCACAGTGTTTACCACTGGAGACACCATCACTTTCAGCGACGCCTCATTAACGGACTTTATCAACAACTTCAGCTCCGAAAATCTAACTATTGGGGTCACGATTGACAAAAATACCTACACTCAATTTTACTCCAGCGGAACAGCCACTGGTGCTTCGGTTGCACCCACTCTAGCGCTGACTCCCATTCCCGAACCAGCGACCGCCGGATCGATCATAGGCGTTCTTGCGCTTACCTTAAGTGTCCTTCGTCGACGCAACTTCCGGTCATAATCCTTTAAAGTCAGACCGAATAGAGTTTTGAGCCTCCTCGTGTGCGCTACATAGATCGCACACGAGGACAGTTTTCCACCTGCCCCTTAGCCCCTCCCCTCTCAACACAGAAGGGGAGCTCTTACCCGCCGTGTCTCCACAAGAACTGCGTACGGCGCTAATTAGAGGCGGCTTTACGCTCGATTGATTCCGCCTTCAACGTATTGAGGTCCACGATTCGCATGCCATCGCGATAAAAATTGGATCATTCATTTGCATCTTCATCCTTCTCAAAATTCGTAATGTTTTCCCGCCACTTCAGATCCAATAAAGCCTCTTTGATGGCAGTATTATACGGGCTCCTCTGCCTCGGCCTCACTAGCTATGGGCAATCTCAACAGAGCGCCAATGCAGCCGTGCCGAGTGAAGCAAAACATGACATTGTCTCGAATCATGCGGATGACTCATGGCGCTCCGTTCTTTATCCGGAAGACTGGAGCCCTGGTTACACGGTCGATGGTAAATTCTTACACGACTTTTCCTATGCCGGATATCACTATGGAGAGAAAGCTTTGCCGGATACAAATGCGATGCCGGCGATCAATGTCACCCAATCCCCTTACCTGGTTGATAATACCGGGAAAGCAGATGTGACTGCAAAATTACAGGCAATTATTGACCAATTGCCGCCCGAAGGAGGCGTCATTTATTTACCGACCGGAACCTACCGAGTCTCACCTCAGGGGAACAATCAAGGGGCCCTCGTCATTGAACGGAGCAACATCGTGATCCGAGGAGATGGACCGGGAAAGACATTCATTTTTAATGATGCATCTGAAATGCATTATAAGCATGTATTCAAGATCGCGCCAAAGACCAATGTCTCTTGGAATATTAATGGCGAACACACAAGAGCCTGGCGCATCAGTCAAGATTATCCCAAACCAAGTAAGCAGATTCGCCTCGATGACATAGCAGGACTCGAAGTCGGTGATAAAATTATCATTCGTAACGACCTCACTCAACACATGATCGACCTCGTCGGCATGACCGGGCATTGGACCCCCACCCAATCACCGAATCGCACACTCGCCTACTATCGAATCATCCGATCCATTGATCCAGCAACAAAGACCATCACGCTGGACATTCCCATCCGTGGCTTCCTCTTTCAAGCAGACAATGCACGGGTGCTCCCTCTAACGGGGGAAATGCTCAGCGAAATTGGACTCGAAGGGTTCTCGATTGGCATGCGTGAACACACTGGAGAAGGCTATAAAGAAGAGGATTATAAGATCCCCGGAACCGTAGGTCACGCGTCGTATTTGAGCTCTGCAATCCACATGACCCACACAGAAAACTCATGGATAAAAGAGGTCCATAGCTTCCACCCGGATGTGAACGAAACCGATTACCACTTAAGATCCAATGGCATCAAACTAATCCGCAGCCGTCTCGTTACGGTGCAGGGCTGTGACCTGCGCCTACCACAATATCGAGGTGGCGGTGGTAACGGATACCTCTACACACATAACGGACAAGACAACCTGATAAGGGATTCATACGCCGAATCAGGACGACACAATTACGACGTAGGCACCATGCACGCCACTGGCAATGTGACGACCAACTGCACAACCACCAAAGGACGACTGGCTTCTGATTTTCATATGTTTTTCTCGATCGGAAATCTCTTTGATACCATGACATGTGACGTAGACTCCTTGGAAGCGCGGGCCATGCGCCCCTGGGGCTATCCGGTGCATGGGACCACTGCCAGCCAGTGCGTATTCTGGAATACCAAGGGACTCAACTATCCTGCCGACCGCCCGAATGTAATCGTTCAATCTCACCAACATGGGGACGGCTACGTGATCGGAACATCCGGCCCAGCATACCTCGTCGATAGCACCGATCACGTCGAGGGCGTTGGCAAGGGCGATACACTGACCCCGCACTCCTTGTATCAGGATCAATTGGCACGCAGATTACAAAGCAAGTAATCGAGCAAATAGGGCCACCAAAAAAAAACATTCTCCAAAGAGAGTTCTTACTTCGAGAGTCGGACCCTTCCATGTCCCGATGGAAGGATTGTTAGCGTTGAGGCCCATGCTGCACCATCAAGGTAAAGCAGGGGCCCGTAAAATTGACAAATCCTACAATTAGGTTTGTCATTCCGGTGAGCGGAAATAGCAATATATCCCTTCATTATTGAATAACAGCCTCCTATCCCAGAATGCTTCTTATCGAATCCTGACCTTATATTTGCTATGAAAAAACGCGTCACGATTCGGGAAATTGCAGAAGTTGCCGGAGTTCATTTCACGACGGTTGGATTGGCACTCAAAGGCAACCCAAAGGTGAAAGCTGAAACACGGGACAAGGTTCAGAAGATTGCTGAAAAAATGGGATATCAGCCCGACCCCATGCTCTCGGCGCTCAGTTCTTACCGGCGCTCGAATCAGCGTAGAAGCTACCAATCAACTATCGCATGGCTCAATAATTGGCCAAAACGACATGACCTACTCGAGAATCCCGAGTTCTATGAGTATTTCCAAGGTGCACGTATCCGCGCACAGGAATTAGGATACACACTGGATGAGTTCTGGTTACACGAAAAAGGAATGACCACTTCCAGACTGTGCCATATTTTCCATTCTCGAAACATTCAATGCCTGATCATACCGCCTCAACCGGTATCTCTAAGCAATATTGAGATGGATCTCTCCAAAATTTCTGCCGTTTCAATCGGCTACTCGCTGGAATCCCCTGCCCTGAACGTAGTCACTAATCACCACCTACGCAGCATGCGACTCATGCTACATGAGTTGAACCGGCTCGGCTACCGCAATATCGGCTGTGCGATCAGCAAGGATTGGGATTTTAAAGTGGGGAATACATGGAGAGGCGGCATTGAAGCGGCCAAACACGACCCGGGCATGAAGCTCAAAGTCAAGATGCTGGATCACGCACACAATGCACCAGAGATCATCACTCGCGAGGTGAAGAAGTTTAAGGTCGAAGTCGTGATCTCACATCTTGAGGTTTACGAACAATTACGAGCATGTGGCTTTCGAATCCCACAGGATTTAGGCTTTGCCAACTTGGCCATTGATTTCAGATCGAAATACCATTCCGGCATCTATCAGAACAGTATCGATATCGGGCGTAAATCCGTCGAAGTCGCGGTCAGCATGTATCAGCGCGGAGAATTCGGTGAGCCCGAATCCCCCTTCCACCTATTGGTTGACAGTAGCTGGAACCCCGGAACAACGCTGCAATATTAGGCGGAGAATCATCTCCCTCAATCTATCGATTTCGAGGAATCGCACTGAATGCTACATGTAGAATTCTGAAGGCCTTGTTCCAGCACTAGGTAAAGGGGTAAACATTAACCATCACCATTCGCGCTGGAAAGACTGAGCAGTTCTTACGCAATGTCCTGAATCGATGCAGATGGAAATCTAGCGGCACAACGATCCACCCCTAGCGAGTAAAACTCACCCCATTCCTGAAAGATTTACCATAATGAGAGATATTAAACTAGATCGGGAGCTACGTTTCGGCTCCCACCTCTTCGTCAACCCCGAGGACACCGTTGAAGAACTAAAGCCACGCATGGAAGCACTCGCTTCAGCGGGCTTTACTTTGATTCGTCTTTTCATGGTATGGGATTTGATCGAGCCAAAATCGAAGCAATACAAGTGGACGATCTTTGACCAACTGTTCGACTTATCCGCACAGATGGGCTTCAAGCTCGTGCCGACACTGATGTCAGTCAGCCCTCCGGGATGGATGCGTAAGACATACGGGATTCAGGAGGTCGCGGACCTGGATGATCCTGATTTCTTTGCGCAGGCCATTGATTTTACCGAGCAAGTCGTCAATCGATACAAAGATCACCCGAGTCTGGATTCATGGATTCTATGGAATGAGCCAGGCCGATCACCGGAAACCACATCGCCGCACGTGCTGAAGGCATATCAAGCCTTCCTCGAGGCGAGTTATGGAAAGATTGAGCACTACAATTCAAATAATTTCCAACAGGTAGAGAGCTTCCATGAGATCGCGATCCCGAAGGTTTTGGATGGCTTTATCACTTATCAAGGACGGATTGATTGGCTTCGCTTTTGTGTCGAAAACTTACATTCGCACATCCAGGCAATTGCGCAAAAAGTTGTCGATTTGGACCCAAATCATCCGATTCATATCAATCCGCACCGCATCAGCCAATGCTTGGCAGACGTCGGTCAGTCGCTGTGGAAGAATGCAGAAGCGGTTGATTTCATGGGCTGCTCCGCACACCCATCCTGGCATTCCACCCGATATCCCCGCGAGCGCTATGGTGATAGTATCGCACTCTTCGCAGATATCACGCGATCGGCCACCGAAGCCCCGGATCAGTATTTCTGGGTCACTGAACTCCAAGGCGGAACCACATTGATGTCTGCCAACGTCGCACTGCACCCCTCCCCAGATGAAACAGCGGAATGGCTCATGCAGTGCGTGGCTTCATCGACGAAAGCAGTCATTTATTGGTGCACCAACGCCCGGAACAATGGATTTGAGGCTGGTGAATGGGATTTATTGAACTACGACGGCGAGCCCACAAAGCAGCTCAAATCAATCGAATGGATCATCAAGAACCTCTACCCTTACATGGGATTACTCGCCGAAGCGAAACCACCTAAAGCCGACATGCTGATACTGGTCTCCGAAGAGGCAGCCATGCTGGATTTAGTGGAGGGCACCAGCGAAGCGCCATCCAATCTACGCAATATTCAAAAAAGCACAGATGCAGTCGCCGGTGCGTATTTCCTCGCCTGCGACCTTTCCCTGGAAGTCGATTTCATGGATTCTCGACGCTTGCTTGAAGCCCCGATCGAAGGCCTACCAAAGATCATTGTCATTCCGAGCGCAACGGTTCTGAGCAAAGACTGTATCGAGCATTTAAACACAATCGTAGAATCTGGGCACCAGGTCATTGCCGACGGTTTTTTTGCCTGGAAAACACCACACGGCGCTTTAGCGAAATCCTGTTGGCCCAGTGAAGAAAAGCTCTGGGGCAGCCGATGCATTGAGTATAGTGCGATCGACGACAACCCAGTGATCGAAACACAATACTGTCAGATCGAATCTTGCTTCATGCGGGCTCATTTTAAAGTCAAATCACAAACAAAAGTCGTTGCCCATTGGGAAGACGGCAGCCCGGCGATCACACAGAGAGAGTGCGCAGGTGGTCAAGCCTGCCGCCTCGGAACGGTCCTTTTTCAACGATACCTGAACGAGAATTCCACCGATCTGCTGAACTGGTTCCATAACCTCGTCGAGCCATACATACAGAAAGACCAACCTAAACTTGTCAAAACCACCGGAGGCATTCGACTACGCCGACTTTCTGTCAATGAACAGCCCTTGTGCATCGCGCTCAATCGATCCGACAAGGTTCAGTCATTCCGTATCCAATGGAAGGGCCATATAAGCGCTGAGTATTCCGTTTCACCGCACAATGCGGTTATTCTTCAAGCGGAAGATCTGCAAGCCAACGAGAAGACTTCGAGTAACGTATCCGCGCTCACTGCGACTAAATAATTCACAACAGCCACCAATGAAATGGCTGAAGCATCGAAGTTCTCACCACGCATTATAACGCCCCAATGATTGTCGAATATATTACCCTGGGAGCCTATCTCCTCATCCTAATCACCGTTGGCGCTCTATTCTCCAAGCTCAACCGAGACGTCAGTGACTTTGCACGTGGCGGTGCTCAGGGCACTTGGTGGATGGTCGGCACCAGTATGTTCATGGGAGGCATCAGTGCCTTTACTTTTACCGGCAACGCATCAGCAGCTTTCGAGGCAGGACCCACATTCTTAGTGATTTATTTCGCGAACTGTATCGGCCTACTGCTTTGCTTTTGGATCGGTCCTTGGTTCCGGCAAACACGCGCCACCACCTGGGCCGATGTCATCCGTGAGCGGTTTGACGTGAGTGTCGAGCAGTTCAGCGCCTACATCTCGATTCTGATTCAACCAGTCGGGGCCGCGACACAACTCTACGCGCTGGCCATTTTTGGTAGCACGATACTGAATATTCCCACGGTCTGGTTGATCATCGTCCTTGGCGCGATCGTCGTCTTCTATTCAACGACCGGCGGACGCTGGGCCGTTATGGCGACCGACTTTGTCCAAGGGACTGTCTTGTTTGCTCTCACCCTACTGGTTTTTTATTTGGCGTTGGAGAAGGTCGGTGGTGTCAGCGCCTTTTTCAATCACTTCAATGATCCCGGAGTGAAAGACGACTTTCAATTCGTGAAGGACGCCGGGCAATTCGAAGACAATAAATTCACCATCAAGTGGATCTTTGTCGTCTTCTTTCTCCAACTACAAAGCTACCTGAATCTCGGTTCCGCCGGACGCTTCCTCTCGGTCAAAGACAGTCAACATGCACGCCATGCCGCACTTTGGGCCAGTGTATTGATGGTCATCGGCACCATTGTTTGGTTCTTACCTCCAATGGTGGCGCGCTTCCTCTATGAAGACCAGATCATGGCCTTGGGCATCAAGGAACCAGCCACTGCAAGCTACGCGGTGATCGCCCAGGACCTCTTACCGACCGGTCTGATGGGTCTGATGTTCGCAGCCATGCTGGCCGCAACCATGAGCAGTATGGACACCGGACTGAACAGCGTCACTGGGATCATCGTCAAAAACGTGATCCCTCCCTTACGCAAACGCGTCGGACTAGCGGAAATGAGCCAACAAACCGGTCTCTATTTTTGCCGATTGGTGACACTCCTTCTCGGAATCACCATCATTGTCGTCAGCGTCGCCCTTGCCAAGCAAGAGGAGCTGGCACTCTTTGATATCTATCTGCTGATCTCTGCCGTGATTGGGCTCCCCTTAGGCATGCCCATTCTACTCGCTATGTGGATCAAGCGCTTACACTGGTGGTCTTTCTATATTATTCTAGTCTGCGCTTTGGCCCCTTCTGCATATTTCCTGTATGATACGAAGGTCAATGGGGCCAATTGGCCCATTCAGGATAGGCTCTGGTGGATCTACGGATTCAGTGCGCTGGGTTGCCTACTCTCACTCCCCCTCTGGCGCCTAGCCTCCAATGCCTATAAATCTCAGGTCGAACAGTTTTATAAAAAGATGTATACTCCGATTGATTACGCAGCCGAAATCGGAGAATCACAGGACACCATCCAGTATAAGATATTAGGGATAACTTCCATCGTCATGGGATCCGGCATTCTACTCTTCCTACTGGTCCCCAACACCATGAGCGCAAGGCTACAAATCGTCGCACTAAGCGGATTTGTGTTACTGATTGGAGGCCTGCTGCTTTGGCAACTTCGTGGCAAATCGAAGTAGACTCCTCCCCAAAACCTTTCACTCAAATATCATACAGCAATGCTATTCAATATCATGCACCGTGCGGCTCTTGGAGCCAAATACTCTATCTTTCGTGAGCAGCAAAAGTTATTACACGAACTCAAAATCAAGGGCACGGTTTTTGTCCATTATAAAGACCTCTTTGATCCGGAGTTGATTCGCGGCGTCAAAGAAGATGCGGACGTCTATGGCGATGAAATCGGTCTGGCGCTTCACGATATGACTGGACCTGGTTTGGATTCTATTGTCGGGAACCTGCCAGCCTTCTGGCTCTTCAGCTTGGAGAATAAAAAGAAAATTTTAGAAACCATTCTGGCCAAGTATAAAGAAGTCTTCGGCGTCCATCCGAAATCAATCGCTTCCTACCACTTCGACAGTTCGTCGCTTCGTATATTAAAAGAGCAATGCCCGGAATGCGAAACGATCGTTGGCGGCTGCTTTGAAGAAGGTGTCCGCGTATTTCATGGCTGCAACCACAGTTGGTATCTCTTTAACGAAGGCATGCCATGGGGACCATGGTTTCCAAGTAAGGAACATAGCTTAAGACCAGCCACCTCCGAGGTGGACAGCGCTGGCTTTGTCGCCGTGCCTCACCTCGTGCGCGACATGAGTCTTTCCTATGAAGGTCGTAATGATTTCTGGGCCAGTCACCCACCCAATGTCGTGCGCGGCATGGGCAATGAGGCCTCGTTCAATCCATATGATCTCAATCTGATCGATCAATATCGCATGCAGGAAAAGATCAATGGGCGACCGGCCTATTTGAATACCTTTGTTGGCGTCAACTGGTTGACTTGGAACCACAATAGCGAATACCCACCGGAAGTCTGCTGGCAGCTTTACCGCACCATGCTTGAATACCTGGTCGAGTTGCGGGACTCGGGTGAAGCCATGGACATGACCTTGTCTGAATACGGACAGTGGCACCGGAAAAATCGCACCTATGCCGAACCGGAAGTCTACCATTCGAAGGAATTACTCTACGGATCAGGAAAGCACTACTTTTGGTATCTAGATGGGGCACAGCGCCTACTGATCGACCCGACCCAAGGAGGCAGCATCGGCGACCTGCGGAGCTACGCCGGTCGTTGTCGCGTCGAAACCGGCCCCGATTCAAAGCACCGGGAAATCGGTAGCTACCCCTATCTCATACAATCGCAGCACCGCACCGGATTTGCTCACCACCATGAGGATGGCTCTCGAACAAGCGTCTTCCTGGAGTGCGACGGTGAACAAATCGATTTTGCCTCGATTCGAACCAAGGTCGACGAAGTCACGCGTGAGGGTGGAAGCACCCGACTGCAGCTCACACCGGCCCGTTTCCAATTTGCCAACGGGATTTCCGGCGAGCTCATCACGAGCTTTCACTGGGATGCCAACACCGGAGTGACTCAAATCGAACGAAAAATCCAAAACCTGAGTGATCCGGATCAAACCTTGACTCTCATCGAGCACTTTAAAGGCGCTCCCGGTAAAACTGAATACGCCGAAGACTTATCGGACATCGTTCTGCTCGTGAACGAGGATGACACCACGGCAGTCAATTATGACTACGCCGGGCGCTACATTGACTTCAAAGCGGCCACTCAAGTCACAGCCCGCATCCCACAGGTCAACACCGCGGTGCATCTGGTCGCGTGCAGCCCCCACTCAACGGAGGCTGGTATAAAGTGCGGAAATTTATTCAGTCCGTTCCTCACCCTACAGCTGAAATACCAGCTCCAAGGCAATGAGACCGTCCAAACAGAAATGCGAATCGAGCAACTCGATAGTTCTAAATAAAATAAAAGAGGATTATAATCATGGATAAGGCTTTCACAGATACCTCCGTCATGCGCTGCCCCGTATGCTTCTCCAGAGACATCGATGTTCTGATGGAGCGCGAAGCGGACAACTACTATTGCGTCAAATGCAGCTTCAAAGGGCCGGAATCCGAAGTCCGGGCCATGTATAAGGATATCCAGAAGAAATTCCACTGGAACACCAAACGCATGACCTTGGACGACCAACTCAAACTTTAAGGTAGCAACGACAGTTGGCAAGATGGTCAGTCTTTAGATTTTACGCTCCCCGAATGGCTCCAACTTAAGGATTTATATCGATACGAGGAATCGATACCGCATTGATCGGGTCATTCGAAAAAGAGCCATCATTCTGGGGAGGGCGATTGTCCCCAATCGCCGCGCGACGACTACATGATTGCCTTTTCTAAAGACGAAAAGTATCGCGGCGGCTGAGGATAGCCGCCCTCCCTCGATTCGCTTAAGTTAGCGCCATTGCGTTTACCCCTTTTTAGGCATTGTTTTTAGCTGCTTTGCTCATCTGCGTTCAAATCTGAGTCCACCTTATTTAAAGTTGAAGCATGAATTGAAAATTCGCCTCAGGAGCCCCGGGCAAATTCTCGTGACCGAAATCCGAATAAACCGCTTTGTGCTTCTTTGAAGTGATGGCATTATAAACGGCAAATTGAGTCGAGGGTGGACAGATATTATCCAGCAGGGTCAGAGCCATCCGGACCTCGCCACGGATACGTGGCGCTAGATTACAGATGTCGATGTAGCCCAGTTTTTCAAAAATTTCCTCTTCCTTTTCATGCAAAGGGTCAAAACGACGAAAATAATCCCGCAGCCCCGCATAAGCATTCTGGTCCATTCCCATGGTCCAAACCCGCTTAAAATCGGAAAGAAAGGGGAAGTGAGAACTCGTGCGCTTGATACGCGGTTCAAGTGCAGCACAGGCGATGGCCAGCGCCCCGCCCTGACTGCCCCCCATGCAACCGACTCGCTCCGCATCGACCCATTCCAAGTCGATGGCAATATGAGTTAACTGAACTGTATCCAGATAAACATTCCGATAATAGAGTTTATCCTCATGATCATCCAGTCCCTTGATAATATGGCCATGGAGCGTATTTCCAATAGTCGGAACCGTGTCTTCGGAACGCCCTCCCTGCCCACGACAATCCAAGCCCAACACAGTGAAGCCAGCAGCGACATATGGGAGCATGGTCATCCAGTCCGGCGAGGAACCGGTGTAACCGTGAAACATGACAATCGCTGGCGATGGCGTTTTCGGTAAAGGATTCGGAGCGGCGACTTTAGCATGGATCCTCGCGCCGCCCACTCCTGAAAAATAGAGTGAACGGCAGTTGGCGTAGGATACTTTAAAATCGGAATCGACCCATTCAAGATTCGGCGAAACCGCAGCTAAATCTGCCAAGGCTCGCGACCAGTAGGCGTCAAAGTCAGCTGGCTTTGGGCTGCTGGACTTATATTCAAGTAATTCAGAGAGTGGCTTATCAACTGCAGGCATGATGAACGATTATAAAGGTAGCAAGTTAACACCCATCAAGCTCAAGCTTATCCTAACTGTTGAATCAGCCCGATTGTAACCCTGGGAGAAAAAAGCCCCGTTCAATTTGGAGAAAATTCGACGGTGACCGCTGTTAATCCTTCGGATGCCTATTTGATGTATGGCTATGATGAGAAAGAACTGACGCTTCCACACGCATCGCCATCTGCCGTAACCTTTACCATAGAAGTCGATTTCCAGGCAGACTATACGTGGTATGAACACACCACGCTCACTGTCCAGCCGGGAGAGACGTTGACATATACTTTCCCCGCAGGCTTCCGAGCGCATTGGGTGCGGGTCACATCGGACACAAACACCACGGCGAGCGCCCAGTTTCTTTACGGGCCAGCTGATAAACGCGATACCTTGGTGGATTGGGCGCGCTAGCTTTCGCTGCCAACGGCTTCCGGTCGCACCTTGCTCAACGCGCTCGATTCCGATGGCGACGGGCTTTGCGAAACCTTGGAGTATATCTTTGGCACGAGTCCATTCGTCCAAAATAGGCAGCCAGCGGTGTTTCACTCGGACGCCGTCAGTGTGGTTTTGCGTGACCATGAACCCGCGCAAAACCTTAGCACGTTTTTCGCTTACTCGATTAACTTAAAGGACTGGTCGAAATACCCTGAGCGTGTGAGTCTATCATCGGATCAAAGTGGAGTGGTTGCCGGTTTTAGGCGTTGGGACTTCGCTTGGGACAGAGGTGAGGAGGACTGCGAATTTGTCCGAATCCAGCTCATCAGCGTGCATCACAAACAGTTCCTGCAAAAAGTGGAAACTGATTCCGAACGGATTGTCAGCATTCACATGTTGGGCGGGCTTCAGGCAAAAGCGGCTTACTTCATGGATTGCACTTACGAGGGTGACCTTTATGCCAAAGCGGGTGTGAGCTACACTGTCGGACGTGAAGCCAACAGCGTCTATGGGGAAACGATTAACGGCGTCCAGGTTCGTCCGAAGCATCAGTTCAGCCACCCGGTTGACCCGTATGTAGTCGAAGGCGATCCAAGTAGTGGCGTGCTCCCCTGGATCAATGAAGCCGAACCCGATCCCGAAGGCTCCGGAGATCATAAGATCCAAGCTTACAATTTCCGGGTCTGCATGACCGATGATCCGGACCTAAAGGTTGATTGGGTTAAGCCCGAGAGCTTCCGTGAAATTGACCACGAACTAGCTCGACGCTGGTTCAATACCGACACGGACGAGTATAATGCGCATTTGCCCAACCCGAAGAACCGGAATCTTGATGACCCCGACTCCATTTTGAGAAAATTCGATGTAATGGATGCGCGCACGCCGAATGGGTATTTAAAAACAGATACCAACAACCACGGCCCGGTCTCCACAGATTTCATCGGCGCAAACTATGCCTGGCCGGAAGCGAGCTACGCCCAGCGCGAAGTCATTTTTCAAGAGCATGTCGACTACATCATGGGACACTTTTGGTTTATGGCCAATGATCCCTCCATTCCGGAAGTATACCGTAAAGGATATGCCCGTTTCGGCCTGCCGAAGGATGAATTCCCAGAAACCGGACACTGGCCACATCAACTGTATGTCCGTGAAGCACGCCGCATGGTCAGTGACTATGTTCTAACGGAAAAAGACACGCAACATATTCGCCAACCAGAGGATCCCGTTGCCATGGGCTCCTATGCGATGGATAGTCACAACTGCCAACGCTTTGTGAAAGATGGATGTGTCTATAATGAAGGCGATGTTCAACTACTCCCCAAAGCTCCCTACGGGATCAGCTACCGCTCCATCACACCGGCCAAGGGCGAATGCGAAAATCTATTCGTTCCGGTCTGCTTATCCGCATCACACATCGCATTTGGATCCATCCGCATGGAGCCGGTCTTTATGGCTCTCGGCGAAAGCGCTGCGATCGCGACCGACATGCTGATCGACCAAAAAGACGCGGTTCAATCGATTGATTATCC
>NZ_JACHVA010000016.1 GCF_014230055.1 Puniceicoccus vermicola
CTTTCTCTTCTCCACCGCAAAAGACCTACTCGGCAATCCAGCCATAGTAGTGAGAGCTTCCAGCTCTCTCTCGTCCTACGCAAATCGAGAGCAGGGATGCTCTCGCTACTTTCTCCTCTCCAACGCAAAAGGACTACCCGGCAACCCAGCCAAAGTAGTGAGAGCTTCCAGCTCTCGCTCGTCCTACGCAAATCGAGAGCAGGATGCTCTCGCTACTTTCTCTTCTCCAACGCAAAAGACCTACCGGGCTACCCAGCCATAGTAGTGAGAGCTTCCAGCTCTCTCTCTCCCACGCAAATCGAGAGCAGGATGCTCTCGCTACTTTTTCTCGTCCTCTGTCAAAGAGATTGCCTTGGGCCCCAAAAGCTCCTTAAAAGGATCAAAATCAATTTTCCGACCACCTCCTCTCTGGCTGGAAACAAATTCCCCCTCTTTCGAATGAGCGAACAAGATCCCCTCTCTGATCCGTCCTCGTCGGAATGGGCATTCTTCAATCCTCGCGACGAGATCGACATATACTCAGGGCGTGCCCTTCCCCACTGGGGCCAAGCGAACGTCTGGTATTTCATCACATTCCGCCTTTTTGACGCTCTTCCCGAGTCAGTGATCGAAGAGATCCACCGCCAACGGGAACATTGGCGACGCACTCACGACCTCGACCACCTTTCGGCGGAGGATTTGGCGGAATATCACCATCTATTTTCTGAACGCTACGAGAAGCTCCTTCATGCCGGAAACGGTTCCTGCCTCCTTCGGAAACGAGAGAATGCCCTGATCGTCGAAAACGCTTTTCAGCACTTCGCCGGCCAGCGCTATGACTTGGATGAATATGTGATCATGCCCAACCACGTCCATGTTCTCGCCAAACCCTGTCCAGGCTTCCCACTCCGGGAGATTGTCCACTCCTGGAAATCCTACACCGCGAACCAGATCAACCAACAATCCCAACGATCTGGACAACTCTGGCAGCACGAATCCTACGACCACATCGTTCGCAACGAATCCGCTCTGCAGGCAATTCGCCGCTACATTCGTGATAACCCCCGGCAACGGAGATGAATGAGAGGTTCGGGCTTTTCGATTTCTTTTCCAGCGTGAATCGAATCGAGAGCTAGAAGCTCTCGCTACTTTCTCTTCTCCACCGCAAAAGGCCTACCGGGCAATCCAGCCAAAGTAGTGAGAGCTTCTAGCTCTCTCTCTTCCAGCGCAAATCGAGAGCAGGATGCTCTCGCTACTTTCTCTTCTCCACCGCAAAAGACCTACTCGCCAATACAGCCAAAGTAGTGAGAGCTTCGAGCTCTCTCTCCTCCTACGCGAATCGAGAGCAGGATGCTCTCGCTACTTTCTCTTCTCCAACGCAAAAGACCTACCGGGCAAACCAACCATAGTAGTGAGAGCTTCCAGCTCTCTCTCGTCCAGCGCAAATCGAGAGCGGGATGCTCTCGCTACCTTCTCTTCTCCAACGCAAAAGGCCTGCCGGGCAATCCTGCCATAGTAGTGAGAGCTTCCAGCTCTCTCTCTTCCAGCGCGAATCGAGAGCAGGATGCTCTCGCTACTTTCTCCCGCGGTGGGAATGGGCACAAAAAAGCCCGTCCTTGCGAAAGGGGACAGGCTCAATTGAAAATTCAAAAATGGCACGCGGCAAGGGAGTCGAACCCCTAACCTCCTGATCCGTAGTCAGGTGCTCTATCCAATTGAGCTAGCCACGCACGAAGGAAAGAGAGAAGAAAATGCAGCGGAGAACGGAGTGTCAAGCTTTCGGGGAGGGAAATCTGGATTTTTCGTTCGGAGGGCCCAATCTCCCCGATTCGGCGCACGGATCCCGACCGGATTGACCGCACTTCGACCTCGCCAATCCCGTTGCATTTTCCCTTTGGCTTATCATATTTTGAAAGGAGATGAGTCTGCCGAACCTAATGACGCTGTCCCGCATCCCGTTTTTGTTTATCATTACGGTGTGCCTCCTTCTGCCCTCGCCCGGGCCGATTCTCGCTTTGATCTTCTTCATCATCGCAGCCCTGACCGATTGGGCTGACGGTTGGATCGCCCGCCGATCCGGCATGGTCTCTGACTTCGGGAAGCTCATGGACGCCCTCGCCGACAAGATTTTGATGGTCGGGATGCTGGTCGTTGTTCTTTCCGTAAATCTCCTGCCTACTTGGACCCTTTTCTTCGTCCTGCTGACAATCACCCGCGAATTCTGGATCACGGGGCTCCGCCTCGTCGCAGCAGCCCGAGGAGTCGTTCTCGCCGCCGAGAAATTGGGTAAATACAAGACCGTCTTTCAAATCATCTCCATCGCCTTCCTCCTCCTCTCGAAGTCCATTGTTGTCGATTTTGGAGGAAGCCTCGATAGCGGATTCGCTTGGTTCTGCCACTGGGCCGGCATCCTCATCTTTCTCGCCGCGGCCGTATTAACCATCGTCTCCGGCACCGTCTACCTCTGGAAATATCGCTCCCTCATGGGAGACAGCACCCCTTCAAAGTCCGACAATGCGTGAACGACATCCAGCCTGGGGTTTGATTCCCCGAAACGTTATCCTGGGCGCCACCACCTTTGGTCCCATCGGCCAACTGAAAGCACCGGGCACTTGGGGCTCCGTAGTCGGGATTCTCCTTTTTACCCTCGTCTTCGCCTACTTGGCACCGATTCCCTACCTGCTGCTCAACCTCTTTCTGATCTTCCTCTCCGTCCCGCTCTGCGAGGAAGCCGAGATTCGTCTGGGTCGCCGCGATCCCGGATGCGTCATTCTCGATGAGTGTGTCGCGATTCCGGTCTGCTTCTTTGCGATTCCGTTTCATCCGGGCGAGCCCGCATGGGCTTGGATACTCGGAGGATTCGCCCTCTTCCGCTTCTTCGACATTCTCAAACCCATCGGGATCTCCAAACTGCAGAAATTGCAGGGGGGCTGGGGCGTCGTCGCTGACGATGTCGCCGCCGCAGTCGCGACCAACATTGTCCTGCAAATCATTTTCGCCTTGGTTCATTGAAGTCCCTGCAACTCCATTTCGCCACCATTGCTCCTAAAAAAGAGAAATCGCTCGACGATACTTTGCACCGAGTCCACATTCTGAAAAACATTCGATGAACGATCAACAGGAGCCTAAAAACGAAGAAGTTTCCCCAGAGGTGAAGCGGAAAGCACAGCGAACCATCTGGATCCTCTATGGAGTGATGGCCATCATGATTCTCCTACCGTTCCTGATGCTGTTTTTCCGATGAATCAGACCATCTTCATTATCCGGGTCTTTTTCTTCGGAATCTGCCTTCTCGGAAGCTGGCTGATCACTCTCACTTCGACTGATTACGATACCGGCAAGGTTCTCTTTTTCGGGGCCTGCCTCGGGGCTCTGGTCATTCTCGTCGATATTTACCTCAAGGGATTTTCCCTGCGTGGGCTTTCCGCCCTGACCTTCGGTCTCGCGATCGGAGCGGTGATCGCTTGGATCATCGCCTCCTCCCCCCTCTTTGAACCGCTGAAATCCGATCCGGACCTCGCACAGAATCTCATTCTCGTGCAAATGATTCTTTTCGTGGTCTTGATGTATCTGGGCGCAGTCATCGCCCTCCGGGGAAAGGACGAATTCAACCTCGTCATTCCTTACATGAAGTTCGTCCCCCACGACGTGCAAACCCCCTTGGCCCTGGTCGATACCAGTGCCCTCATCGACGGGCGAATCGTCCCGCTCTGTCGCTCCGGATTCTTTGGTCACGCGGTCGTCATCCCCAAGTTTGTCATCGCGGAGCTACAGATCATTGCGGATTCCGACGATGTTCAACGCAAGGCGCGTGGTCGTCGGGGGATTGAGGCTCTGAATCAACTCCGCGAGAATCAAGACATCGATCTTCGCGTCGAGTCTTCTGAAGTCGACAGCGAGGACAAGGTCGATGCCAAGCTGATCTTCCTCGCCCGCTCTTTGAAGGCCAAGATTTTGACTACGGATTTCAACCTGGCCCGACTCGCCCAATTCGAAGGAGTCAATTGGCTGAACTTGAATGAACTCGCGGAATCACTCAACCCCGAGGTCCACATCGGCCTCTCACTCAGCATCGAATTGTTGAAACCGGGCAAGGATCCCGGGCAGGCCGTTGGCTACCTCAAAGACGGATCGATGGTCGTGGTCAATGAGGGCAAGCAATTCATTGGCGACCGCGTTCAAGCGGAGGTGATCAGCGTCGTGCCCACTTCCGGGGGCCGAATGATCTTCGCCAAGATCAATTAGTTTTCGTCGATATAGCGGCGAACCTCAAACGAGAATCGACTTCCCTCTCCCTCGCGGCTCTCCACTTTCAGCTGGCCGCCCATCTTCTCGATAAGGCTTTGGCATAGGATGAGGCCGACTCCAGCACCTTTCTCACTGCCCGTGCCGAGAGTGCTCTGCCTCTTATCGGGGTCGAAAAGAGAATCAATCCGCTCGGCAGTCATCCCAATTCCCTCATCGACGATACTCACCCGTACCGTGCCTTCGAGGATTTCTCCCATGACCGTCACTTGAGTCTCCGCATCGGAATACTTCACGGCATTCGAGAGCAAGTTGCGCAACACGGTCGCGAAGGCGTTCGACTGGCAGATTATCGCAGCGCCCTCGTCGATAGCGGAGACTAGCTTGACTCTTTTCTTCTCAAACAAGGGCAACAAGAGAGACTCAACCGAATGAAAGGCATCACCGAGCGAAAAGGGTACTTCCTTTTCCTCGTAACCACCCGCTTCGTTGCGGGCCCAGACCAATACATCCTCAAAGAAAGAGGAAAGTCGCCGGGAAGAGTCCTCACAGGTCTTCACCATCTCAACCAAATCCCCTTTTTCGAGATCATCGGCATTTTCGAGGGCTTCCAGAAGGAGATTGTTCAATCCATAGAGCGGAGCCCGGACATCGTGCGAGAGGATGGAGAGAAAGCGTTGCTGATTCTCGATCACCCGTGACAGCTTCCGGTTGGCCGCACGAATATCGTCCTTGGCAAATTTAAGGGAGACCTGGCTCTTTACCCGGGCCAGCACCTCGGGGATTTGAATCGGCTTCGTGATGTAGTCTACCCCTCCAGCGGTAAACCCCTGAAGGATGTCTTCCTTTTGGGTTTTGGCCGTCACGAAGATGACCTCGAGATCGGGCGCCAGTTTCGACTCCTTCAGTCGGCGACAGACCTCATATCCGTCCATTTCTGGCATCATCACGTCGAGAAGGACCAAGTCGGGTGGCGACTCCTCGATCAATTCCAACGCTTCCGGTCCCGAGCTCGCGAGAGCGACATCATACCCGTTCTTGAACAGAGCATTTCCCAGAAGCTGCAAATTCCGGGGCTGATCGTCCACTAAGAGAATCACTGGCTTCCGGCCAAAGGCCAAATCCTTTTTCATCGGACAACCCCCTCTTTCGGCGAATCCATGGACGACTCCGCCTTTAACCGAATCTCCTCAATCACAGAGGGAAACAGCTCCATCGACTCTTTTAGTTTGCTCACATCAAATAGACTGATCCAATGCTGGAGCTTTTCGGCGTAAATGACCAGCTCAGGTGAACCGAATTCTTGTCCATCCTGAACCATGTGATTTGCGGCCTGAAGAATGGGCTCGATCCGGAAGCGCTTGCGCAAGCGGTCCCATTCCGAGAGGTATTCCACCTCCAGTTTTTGGACAAGCTCCGCGAGTCGGTCCGGGTCAGACGAAGCCGATCGCTCCGACTGGGGCTCGTCGGCAACCTTTTTCACGGTCTCCGGTCCCTCCAGAGCCTTTTCTTCGTCTGGCTTGGATTTCACCCTCAGGAAGCGACTCAAGACGCTCCGCAATGTTCCTTGCGACACGGGCTTGACCAGAATATCATCGAATCTGGCCGTCTCCGAGATTTTCCGCGCTTTCGAGAGGTCCAAAGCCGTGCAGGCCACAATCGGTAGGCCGTCATACTCCTTCCTCTCGTGAATTCTCTCAGCGGTTTCCCCTCCAGACAGGCCAGGCATCAAAATATCGAGAAGAATCAGGTCTGGACGCGCCTCTTTCAATTTCTCCAGACACTCCTCTCCGTCGGCAGCTTCACGGACCTCAATCCCGAGCGTCCCCAAAGAGGCTACCAAAACTCGACGGTTCAATGGATTGTCGTCCACCACGAGAACCTTTCTCCCCGAGTAAACTTGCTCACTTTCCCTCTCCCCATTCCCAGAATTCGAGGCCGGCCTTAGAGTCTGAAGGACCGAAACCCCCTGCAGATCGACAACAAACGAACTGCCCCGCCCCAAAGCACTGCTCAAAGAGAGAGTTCCCTTCATCATCTTGACAAGCCGCGAGGTGATCGACAGCCCCAAGCCCGTCCCGCCGTAGACTTTCTGCTTCTGCCCACGAGACTGCTCAAAGGGCTCGAAAATATTCTTCTGGTCCTCCTTCTCGATGCCGATTCCGGTGTCCGAGACCTCGATCTTCAAATCGACACGATGCGGAGAAGACTCACTGGGAGCGCAGGATACCCGGAGTTCGACCCGGCCCTTATGAGTGAACTTCACGGCATTGCCCAACAGGTTGAAAATGATCTGCCGGATCCGAGCCTCATCGAGGACCAGCTGGGCAGGAATCTCCGGAGAGATCTCCGACTCCAAAGTGATCCCCTTCTCTTCGCAACGGACTTCGAAGATGTTCAACATATCCTGGATGAGGTCTCCCAGAGAGATCGGCTCATACTGCAGTGACATCTTCCCGGCTTCAATTTTCGAGAGGTCGAGCAGATCGTTGATCAGAGCCAGGAGAGTCTTGCCGCTGGAACGGATCGCCCGGAGAAACTCCACAAGCTCCGGATCGGTGATCTCCGCTTCGATCAACTCGGCAAATCCGAGAATCGCGTTCATCGGGGTGCGAATTTCATGAGACATATTCGCCAAAAACTCAGTTTTCGAGCGATTCGCCTGCGAAGCCTCTTCAGCCATTTCCTGGGCGTGGCGAATCGCCTCTCCCAGCTCGTGGTTGGTCTTCTCCGTTTCGTCCTTCGCCTCAATGAGGTCACGCTGCAGGCGAACGGTTTCCACCAAGCCAGCCAGCCCCGAGCCCACGATTTCCAAGAGGGAGATATCTCCCGCGGACCACTCACGACTTTCCTCCCGCATCTCGGCGCCCATGATTCCCCACCAGATATCCCGCAGATGAATCGGCACCAGCAACAGTGAGCGAACGCCTCGAGAACGCATATATTCCTGCTCTTCCGGAGAGCAATGATCCCGGATCACCGATACACTTTTGCCTGAGCGCAGATCCTCGGACCAGCGAATGGGTTCGATTAGATGCGATTGACGATTTTCCAGACCCAGATTCACCGAAGGAGCCTCTTCCCGCGTCCAGCAACAAACCTGATGGGTGTCGACACTCTCACCCTGCCGATCGATCCCGACCTTTTCCGATACACAGATTCGATCTGCCGCGAACACCGATGCGACCGAACTGATCGCTTCGCGAATCCCCGTCTCCATGTCAGAGGAGGTGATCAGCTCGACAAGAGCATTAGACGCCACCCGGAGGCGTTTATCACGCCGCTCGAGAGCCCGTGTCGCTTCATCCCGCCGACCCGCGTTGCGAACCACACAGAAATGAGCGTCCGTCTCCCCCCAGCGACCGTTTGTAATCTGCACCTCGGCCCGCATGATTCCATACTCCTTCTTGAGAAACTGAGCGGAGCAGAGGGGCAAATTTCCTGAGATCAGGTCGACAAAATTCTCCCGCACCAAGTCCCTCGCCCCTTCGGGAATGAGGTCGAGCAAACTGGTGCCGAGTATATCTTCACGCTCATAACCAAGCTCACTCCCGACGACATCGTTGATGTAAACGATCCCGTAATTGACATCGAGAATGAAGATCATCTCGTCAATTGAGTTAATCAAAGTGCTCAAATTTCGCTGACCGGCCCGATAAAATGATTCGGACTCGATCCGATCCAACGCACCCTGAGCCTGGATCTCCAACTGATCAATCGCCTCCATCACAACCTCTGGAGCATAGTTGCGCCCAAGCGAACCGACCCACACACAACCGGCGACTTCTCCGCTACGAATGATCTGCAACTCGGTCACGGACATGGGTCCACTAAGCTTTTTCCCCAGCAGCTTCTCTAATTCCGTTTCATCGTAATAAAAAAGAGAAGTCTGACCTTTTTCTCGACTGAGAGTCTGTAGAACATCCAGCTCCTTGGGTAGGTTCCGCGAAAAAATCCGGTGAAGGTTCGGTTCTCCGTCCTTTTTGGCAAACACTGCGGAAAACTCAAATTCCGAGAGGCGCACCAATCCATCGGCCAAAGCCTGGAGGATCCCATCCGATGAATAGACCTCTCCAAACCGGACCGAAACCTCTTTCTCAATCTCCAGAACGAGTTCGGCCATCTTCTGCTGCTCAATGATCGAATCCGCTCCGGCAAAACGGAGAGCCCGCCCGTTGTTATCTCGCTCGAAAATCTTCCCCCGGGATAGGATCCAGACCCAAGAACCATTCTTCTTCCTGAGTCGGAACTCTGCCGAATAGGAGTCCGATTCCCCCACCATGTGCTGATACAGCGACTCGTTCTTCTTGGAAATGTCCTCTGGGTGAGTGATCGCACCAATAAAATCCAACCCCAACTCCTGGTGAGGTTCGTCATAACCGAGGTGCGCCGCAAACCACTCGTGGTCGTAACTGAAGATGCCTTTATCGATGTCCCAATCCCAAAAACAAAGGCCCGTGCCCGCAAAAGCCCGGCCCAAGCGCTCGGCGTCCTCCTGGCGCGAAGCTGCCAGCATGCGACGACGCTCCACCTTAAGAGCGATAAAGACCAGCGCTCCCAGAATGGAGGCCAAGACCAGCCCCACCAGGAACAAGACCCGTGGGTCCGTCCAGCTGACCTCAGTAATTGCAGAAAAATTGGGCATAGCGCATCAAAGGGGACCAACCCTTTTGCGAAAGAAATGCTAGACGGTGGGCCCCCTCTGGCAATGCCAATAAAAACGCCCGCGTTTCCGCGGGCGTCAAAAGAGAGTAAATCGACCGCTTCGGCCGCTGACTCCACAAACCTTACTACTACGGAGTGAAGTAGTCAGACGTGGTGTCGATCGGGTCGGTCACCTGCGTGTCGTCTAGCTCAAACAGCTCGGGGGGAGTCGGACCAGGCTGAGGCTGGATAGTTGGAAAACGCCTTTCTACCGAAGTCCTGAAAGTCTCGCTGTAAGGGAGTTCCATGTCGTACATGAACTTGACGATCGCCAAAGTATCGTCCTCGGAGATAGCCCCATCATCATAAGCAGTCATGATTTGGTCGTAAGAGGTCTGAAGCTTGCGAGCCAAAGCCCTCTTCTCAGCTTCAGGGAGAATGTGTACCGAATTGGTTCCGAGCCGAGGAACTTCCATAGGCACACTGGGCGCTCCCTCTGGCGTAGTTACTTGCACTCCATCTTTGCCAACTTTGACCACTCGCCCGGATGGGAGATTCGCAAAATCTATGGATTCCTGGGTAACCGATGCCGAAAGAGCCCCGACAAGAACCATCGACATACCCTCAGTTTCTGTGTTCTGATCTTGTGTGGAGTTGACTGGTTTAACTTGCCCGTCCTGCGCGTGTGCGAGGCCGAATGAGGCGAGGAGTAGAGAACAAAAGAAAGTCGAAGTTAGAAGCTGTTTCATAGTCCTTAAGATTGTTTTCTTCAAAACCAATTCTGTCAACGCCCATTTTTCACCTCCTCAAGAGATGGCCAGCGTCGCGCGATTCTTTTACTATTTTATAAAATATCTCATTAAGGCACTTCCCAATTGATTTGGCTTTGATTTTCCCAGGGTATGGAGTTCACCTAATTCTAACGTGAAGGTCTATTTTCTCAAAAGACTCCTCTTGGTCATTCCCACTCTAATCGGAATCACCCTCGTTGTCTTTGCAATCACGCGATTTCTGCCCGGGGGTCCGGTCGAACAAGCCTTAATGCAAGGCCAGATGGCGGACGGGGAAACCTCTCGCACTTCAACGGAGGGCATTGGACTGGCTCCGGGCCAGATTGAACAGCTCGAATCCTACTATGGCTTCGATAAGCCTTGGTACGCAGCCTACGTCGAGTGGCTCGGCCAAGTGGTCCAGGGAGACTTGGGGCGATCCTACCGCTATCAGGTGCCAGTCACCTCCATGATTTTGGAGCGGATGCCGGTATCGGCCTATTATGGAGTCATCACCTTTATATTAACCTACTCGATTTGCGTCCCTCTCGGAATCCTGAAAGCGATCAAGCACCGCACTCATCTCGATGGATTTACCTCGATCGTCGTGTTCACGGGCTATGCCATCCCGGGCTATGTCCTCGCCGCCCTCCTCCTGGTTTTCTTTGCCTTTCAGCTCGAATGGTTTCCCACCGGGGGCTTTGTGAGCCCCGACTTTGCCCACCTCTCTTTCCCGGAGCAGGTCAAAGACTTGGTCAGCCACTCCGTCCTTCCCCTGGTCTGCTACATGATCGGGAGCTTCGCTTTTCTGACCCTGCTAATGAAAAATAGCCTCCTCGACAACCTTGCCGCCGACTACATGCGCACCGCGACCGCGAAAGGTCTCTCCTTCCGACGCAGTGTTTTCCGTCACGCCCTGCGAAACTCTCTAATTCCCATCGCGACCAATTTCGGCAACGCCCTCTCCATTTTTGTCGCGGGCTCGTTTCTCATTGAAAAGATCTTCTCCATCGATGGCATGGGACTCCTCGGCTACAATTCTCTAATGGAACGCGACTATCCAGTCGTCATGGGAATTCTTCTGATCTCCTCCATTCTTCTCCTGATCGGCAACATCCTCTCGGACATGCTCGTCGCGAGCGTCGACCCCCGGGTGCGATTCGACTAAACGATGAACCCGATCACCCAACGCCGCCTCGCCCGCTTCCGTGGTCTCCGCCGGGGATATTGGTCCTTCCTCATCCTCCTAGTCATCATCCTGGCTTCGGCCTTCGCGGAACTCTGGATCAACCACCGGGCTCTCCTCGTCTCCTACGAAGGCAAGCTGTACTTCCCCACCTATGGATCCGAGTTCACCGGGGAAACCTTCGGTGAATCCTATCTTTACGAAGCCGATTACCGAGCCTTGAAGGAAAAATTCTCTGAGCCCGGCAATCCGAACTGGGTCCTCATGCCGATTGTTCCTTACAGCGCCAACGAATCGGTCTATCGCGACGGATCCTACCCGCCCTACCCCCCTTCCTTTGAGCAGGAGCACTATCTGGGGACCGACCCGCTGGGCCGGGACGTCCTCGCCCGCCTCGTTTATGGCTTCCGCATTGCTCTCGGTTTCTCGCTGGCTCTCATGGCCTTCACCTACCTCTTGGCGATCGTTATCGGCTGCGCCATGGGCTACTTCGGTTCCTGGATCGACCTCTTCGGACAGCGGATCATGGAGATCTGGTCCAACATCCCGTTCCTCTACATCGTCATCATTCTTGCCTCGACCATCCCCCCGAATGTCAGGCCCAGCATTCGCATCGGCTCACTTCTCTTCGTCATGGTGATCTTCAACTGGGTCGGCATGGCCAGCTACATGCGAACCGCCTCTTTCCGCGAACGAGCCCGGGACTATATCGCCGCCGCCAGAGTCGTGGGAACCGGGCCGATGAAAATCATCTTTCGACACCTCCTGCCCAACACCCTCTCCATCGTCATTACCTTCATCCCCTTCACGGTCGCCTCCGGGATCACCTCCCTCACCGCTCTCGACTTTCTCGGTTTCGGAATCCCCCCACCCACCCCGAGCTGGGGAGAACTCCTCGAACAAGGCACCCAACGACTCGATGCCCCCTGGATCGTCACTTCCACCTTCTTCGCCATGGTCGTAGTCCTCATCCTCGTCACCTTCGTCGGCGAAGCCTTCCGCGAAGCCTTCGACCCCAAGAAATTTACCTACTACCGGTAAGGTCAGGAGAGAGCTTTCCCGCGGGCACGGAGTTGGTTTCTCTTCCAACGCGAATCGAGAGCAGGATGCTCTCGCTACCTTCTCCTCTCCATCGCAAAAGCCCTAACCGGTAACCCAACCAAAGTAGTGAGAGCTTCCAGCTCTCTCGCTTCATCCGCAAATCGAGAGCAGGATGCTCTCGCTACTTTCTCTTCTCCAACGCAAAAGCCCTACCCGGTAACCCTGCCAAAGTAGTGAGAGCTTCCAGCTCTCTCGCTTCATCCGCAAATCGAGAGCAGGATGCTCTCGCTACTTTCTCTTCTCCAACGCAAAAGCCCTACCCGGTAACCCTGCCAAAGTAGTGAGAGCTTCCAGCTCTCTCTCTTCCTACGCGAATCGAGAGCAAGATGCTCTCGCTACTCTCTCTTCTCCATCGCAAAGACCTACCCGGTGACACAACCAAAGTAGTGAGAGCTTCCAGCTCTCTCTCTTCCTACGCAAATCGAGAGCAGGGATGCTCTCGCTACTTTCTCCTCTCCAACGCAAAAGCCCTACCCGGTAACCCAGCCAAAGTAGTGAGAGCTTCCAGCTCTCTCATTCCAACGCAAATCGAGAGCAGGATGCTCTCGCTACTTTCTACCTTCCACCGCAAAAGACCTACCTCGGCAACCAGCCAAAGTAGTGAGAGCTTCCAGCTCTCTCCTTCTTCCTACGCAAATCGAGAGCAAGATGCTCTCGATACTCTCTCTCCATCGCAGATCAGGAGCCCGAGGAACTCGTGGCGATCTTCCCGAATGGGGGTTTGCACCTTCGGAGAAAGCACTCAAGATTCATCCCTATGCGATCTTCCAATCAACACCCGCATTTGGGGCTCCTGCTGGTTTTCCTCTTCGCGATCGTGATTTCTCTGGTGGGCTGTGGCCCTTCTTCCTCCGAATCGTCAACGGCGTCTGAATCGGCCGACGAAGACCTCATGAGTCCCGAGGAATACTACGCGGCCAATCCCGACTTCTTTCACTTCGCCACTCCGGAAGACTTGCCGAGCGGGCTGACTTGGGTCGACGGCATGGATCAGGAGGTCTTCGCCTCGCCCGACGCCAAGCGCGGCGGCACTCTCCGCTCCTTCATTCGCTCTTTCCCCCCGACCCTGCGGACCATCGGGCCGGATTCGAACAGCTCCTTTCGCTCCGTGCTGAAAGACGACAACATCATTTCGCTCACTGAACGCCATCCCGTTACCCGTAAATTTTTCGGGGCGATCGCCTCGGCATGGGCCGTATCCGCAGATAAGGAAACCGTCTACTTCAAGCTCCGACCGGAAGCCCGATTCTCGGACGGCGAAGCCGTGACCGCCGACGATTTCCTCTACCTCTTCTACTTCATGCAATCCCCCTACATCGTGGCACCTTGGTACAACGATTGGTACTCTCGTGAATACGCCGGGATCACCCGCTACGACGACCATACGATTGCCGTTCACCTCTCCTCGGCCAAGCCCGAGCCACTTGAATTCGCGAGTGTCGCTCCCACTCCTGCCCACTTTTACGGCACCCTCGGCCCGAGTTGGGTGCAAGACAACCAATGGACGTTTGAACCCACCACCGGCCCCTACGAGCTCCTTTCGAAAAACATCCGCCAAGGCCGTTCCATTCGCTTGACCCGGCTCAAAGATTGGTGGGCCGACGATCACAAGTTCTTCAAAAATCGATACAATCCGGACGCAAAGCACTACGAACTGATCCGGGACGTAAACATTGCTTGGGAGAAATTTAAGAAGGGCGACCTCGACATGTTCTCCCTCAATCTTCCCGAATACTGGTACGAGCGCTCCGAGGGAGTTCCCGAATTTGACCGCGGCCTCATCCGCAAAGCCATCTTCTACAATCAAGTGCCACGACCCAACACGGGGATCTGGATCAACACCGCATCGCCAGGCCTCGAGGATATCAACGTTCGCGAGGGGATCCAGTATTCGATGAACTTTGACCGCGTCATTGAGAAACACTTCCGCGGCGACTACACCCGCATGAACACAAGCTCGGATGGATACGGCGAGTTCACCAATCACGATATCCGGGCGCGGGAGTTCTCGATCGAGAAGGCAAGGGAGTCCTTTGCCAAAGCTGGCTACACCGAGCAGGGTCCCGACGGAATTCTTCGCAATCAGGAAGGGCAACGCCTGAGCTTCTCTCTCAACGTCGTCAAAGGTCCAGCGGTCGATATCGCTCAAATTCTGAAAGAGGAAGCCCGCAAGGCGGGTCTGGAAATCAACATCCTCGCCCTCGAGGGCACCTCTTCCTACAAACAGGTAATGGAGAAGCAGCACCAGCTCGCACTGATGGGCTGGAACATCGGTCTCCCTTATCCCCGCTACTGGGAAGGCTTTCATTCGGTGAACGCCAACAAGCCCCAGACCAATAACATTACCAATACCGCGAATCCGGAAATGGATGTGCTCATCGATCAATACCGGGACTCGACCGATATCGACGAGAAGCGGAAAATGGCCCTCCAGCTTGAGCAAATGGTCTACGACGAAGCGTCCTTCGTCCCCGGATACAAAGCTCCTTTCTATCGAGCCGCCTACTGGGCCTGGATCCGTTTTCCCGAGAGTTTCGACGTGCCCCTCAGTGAAGGGCCGGGACAGTACGGGCTCTTCTGGATCGATCTCGACGAAAAGAAAGAAATCCTCAAAGAACGCAAAGAGGATGGGTCCCGCCCTAACGACGTGCTCATCTTCGACGAGTGGAAAGACCCTTCCTAAACGCATCATGATTGTCTATCTTCAGGGCCAAGTGCTCCAATCCACTCCGCTCTTCGCGGTCATTCTCACCCATGGTGTCGGATACGGCGTTCACATTCCTCTACGGGTCTCGGAAAAACTCCCGCCCGTTGGCGGCGAAGCGAAGTTGCACATCCGCCAGGTCATCCGCGAGGACTCTTCGGATCTGTTCGGCTTTCTCGACGCCGCCGAACGCGACTTCTTCGATTTGTTGACCAAGGTCTCCGGTATCGGCCCCAAGACCGCCTTGACTCTCCTCAGCCGCGTGCCCGCCGACGCCCTCGCGGCAGGAATCGCCTCCAGCGATACGGTCATGCTCTCCAAATGCCCGGGCATTGGCAAAAAAACCGCCGAACGCATTGTCGTAGAGCTTCGCGATAAGGTCCCGTCTTTCGGAGTGCCCGGCACCGTCCCCGGCGCCAGCGCCGCCTCCGGCTCCAGCGAAACCGCCGAAGAAGCCGTGGCCGCTCTCGTCACCTTGGGCTTCAAACCGGCCGATGCCCGGAAGGCTGTCGAGCGCAGCTTGAAAACGGCTGGCGAAACTCCGACGACCGAGGACCTCGTCAAAATGGCCCTGCGCTAGGCAGACCGTATATGGATGCCAGCCCCTACTGCGAAGTAACCTGTCCGAGTTGCTTCGAGACGTTCTCGATCCCCGGACCGCCTCCCACCGAGGTCCCTACCGAGTGGGACTACGACTGCGAAGTCTGCTGCCGACCGATGACGATTCGATTTTACGAGGACGATGGGCAGGTTTTCGCCGAGGCGGAGTCGATCTAGACCCTCCGTCGAAGAGCGAAAAAGACCTAGCCTCCGATCGGCTGCCAGACGTCGACGGAGAACTCCCCCTTCATCGCCTCAGCGATCTGATCGAGAAACTTGTCCTTCGACATGCCTGAAGCCTTGATCGGTCCGAGCATCAACTCCTCCGTCTCTTTCATTTGGGAAGCCATATCGACCTTCCAAGCTCCGTCCTCCTTCACGAAAGAATAATCAATCGGATTCGGATTCCCGTTCACGAGGATCGCCCCGGAGGCGGTGTTCCCGTTGATCGTAATCTCGCCCATCTCAGTGACGGCGCTGGATTCCTCATAGCCACGGGCCATATCAACCAAGGTCTGCCCCCCACTGGCCGGAGCCTTACCGTCGGCAGCGCTGCGCACACTGAACACGGCCAAAATGACCGGCAACGGCTGCTCCAAAAGTGACTCTCGATCCGCAGATATGGAGATCTCGCGGACTTCCTCCACAAACTTTTGCGAATCCTCGCTCAACAGTTCGAATGCCTGTCCACCGTCCTTGGCGAGCATCAAATGATCAAATTCTTCGTAGGTTTCGCAAACCGCGGAGGTCTGAGCAAAGCCCACAATCGGGACGAGGAGCCAGAGCATTGCGAGGGCGGGCAGAGACTTTTTCATAAGAGAAGAATAATGAACCCATCGCTCTCGGGGCCAACAAAAATCAGCACCGCGTGCTCCGAATTTAAGCAATTCATACCCAATGGCTTCGATTATTCCCGCTAGATCGCCCTCTCGGCAGCCGACCTCGAAAAGATTAAAGTTTTACAAGAACGGGAATAGCCGCAACGTTTGGCGCATCTTATATGGCACATGAAGATGAGATTGATTTCACCAAGTTGGTGGACGCCTACTACCGGGCGCTCTACCGATTTGCGTTCAGTCTCAGCGGGAGCTCTCACGATGCTTCCGATCTCGTTCAGGAAACCTTCACCATATTTGCCCAAAAAGGCCACACGATCCGAGACGCCTCTAAGGTCAAAACCTGGCTTTTCACGACCCTTCATCGTCAATTTCTGCGCCAAATCCGTAAAAGCAAAAGAGAACAGCTTCACACCCCCGAAACCTTGGTGTCGCAGTCACCTTCAATCGAGTCCGATGCCGCCCGCGCCCTGGATGGAGATTCCGCCCTACAAGCCCTACTCAAAATCTCGGAGGTTTACCGAGTCCCCCTCACGCTTTACTATCTAAAACATTTCAATTATCGTGAGATCGGTGAGATCCTTGAGGTCCCGATCGGGACGGTCATGTCCCGACTGGCCCGAGGAAAATCCGAACTCAAGAACACTCTGCTCAAGCAGCAGACACCCACTAGACGATGACCCGCGACGAAGCCAAGTCCCTCTTGCAGGCCTGCACTCAGGATGAGGCCGCAACCTCCTCACCCGAGGTTGTGGAAGCCTTGGCTATGGCTGCCAACGACGCGGAACTGGCCGAGTGGTTTCGCCGTGAGAAGGAGTTTGATGAGGCATTTAGCTGTAGCCTGGATGAACTGGAGCCACCCGCCGATCTCCGTGACCAGCTACTGGATATTGCCTCGAAAACAACGGATGAAGATCAGGTTGTGGATGAAGAGAAAGATAAGGTGGTGCTCTTCCCCACCTTCCGCAATTTGGCTTCGCGCCAGTTTCTCCGAAATCTCGGCTCATTTGCCGCCGCGCTCGCCGTGGTCGCCTTTGTTTCCGTCATTTTGTTCGAACCTCGGGAAGCGACGGCCAACGCTAAAATGCCCGAATTTTATCAAACGGTTCGCAATGAAATAAGGGCGCACCAAGCCCCGGACTACATGCACGACAAGCCCCAGGAACTTCTCCAGTTCCTCCGGGATCGAAATGCGCCCACTCCCGCAACTCTCCCCAAGTCCGTCGATGCCATGAAACGAACCGGGGCTTCGATCCTTCAGGGTCGGGATAATGTGATCGGTGTTCTCTTCCTGGAGGACCTCAATGGAGATAAATTCCGCCTTTTCATCGTCGATATGGAAGTCCCCGACTCGGTGGCCCCCACACTTCCGAAAATGAAGATCAAAGAATTTGCCGAAGTTTCGGCGCTTACGTGGAAAAAAGACGGCAAAGTTCACGCCCTCGTCACCCACGGCTCGCCCTCCACTCTGGAGGCCCTGCGCGAATAAACCGAAGGCCCCCCAGGCTAAGAACTCCTACCCGATTCGTCGGGATGTCACCAACCGGTCCGGCCTCCTTGGGAATGGTTACGTTGGAACGGTGTTTTCTTTCCGGATTCCAAGAAGGTGAGAAGACTGAATCTCTGGAGACTCTCAGAGGACTCGTTTGAAATTCGATCGAGTGTCCGGTGCCTCCGGCTCTAAAGAGAAACTCTGCGGAGAAGGATATGCTCGTAGATAAGTTTTTTTCCAACAGGTGAGTTTTTAAACTAATTGTAAACTCGTGACATTCGGGAATAAATCCACGCCAGATCAGCTCATACTAAACGAATTCGCATCCACAAAGGATCGAATCGTTTAACTCTACCGAAAGCTAGCTCTATGCGAAATTCCCCTGCTTCCCATTGGCTCGGAATCACTCTCGCGGCTGTATCCAGCCTCGGCGTTCCCAGCCTCGTTCTCGGACACGGTTCGGTGGGAGACCCGATCAGTCGTCCCTATCGTATCTTCCTCGAGAATCCCGAAAATCCGAAAAGCGAAGTCTCTGCCGCCGCTATCGCGACCGCCGGCACCCAGGCATTCTACGATTGGCACGAAGTCAGTCTTCTCGTTCCCAATTACAACGGCAGTGATCTCGCCCCCTATCGGGCCATGATTCCCGATGGCACCCTCGCCGGTGCCGGAAGGGATAAATACGCAGGCCTCAACCTCACCCGTAGCGATTGGCCCGCAACTCCCGTCAATGCCGGGACCTACCCTGTGGTCTACGACGCTCACGTCCCTCACGATCCGAGCTACTTCCTCGCCTTTCTGACCAAGGAAGGGTGGAGCCCCGACCAACCCCTGAAGTGGGATGATCTCGTTCCTCTTGAGGGGCCAGAAAACTACGTCCGCGATGGCAACCTCTACCGCTTCGACGTAGAACTCCCACAGCGCACCGGCCACCACGTCCTCTATGTCATCTGGCAACGAATCGATCCCGCTGGCGAAGTATTCTTCTCCGCCAGCGACGTCGACTTTGGAGACGGGACCGGCTACGGAAATCCCGCCGATGGGAGCGGACGCTACCCCGAGTTTGACCTCGAATTCGGAGACGGTGAACTCAACGCCGACGTTACCTTCGCCGTCCAAAGCGATTGGGGCAGTGGATTCACCGGACAAGCAACCGTCACCAATACCGGCGACTTTCCCATCAACGACTGGGCTGTGGAATTCACCATTGGACACGAGATCAGCTCCGTCTGGGGCGGCACGATCGTCCAGTCCGAAGGCCTCACCTACACCGTTCAGAACGCCGACTGGAATCGAGACATCCCCGTCGGAGAGTCGGTGACATTCGGTTTCAACGCAGAGCCCGGAGGAATAGATCACCTCCACGCCCACATCGCCTCCATCTCTCTCGGAGGAGAAGTCACACCGACTCCTACTCCCGACCCGGATCCGGACCCCACTCCCGATCCTGACCCAGACCCAGATCCAACGCCGGATCCTGATCCCGATCCAACGCCGGACCCCGATCCTGACCCGACACCGGACCCTGACCCCGTTGATCAAGGCGACATCACCATCGACTTCCAGATCGTGGACGACTGGGGAAGTGGATACACCGCAGCCGTAACGTTGACCAACAACGGCACGGCTAACGTCGAAGACTGGACCCTCTCCTTCGATCTCGGAGTCGATCTAACAAACTTCTGGAACGCCGACGGCGGAACCCGGGCGGGCGACACGCTCACCTTCTCGAACGCTTCCTGGAACGGCACCATCGCCCCCGGCAACTCCGTGAACTTTGGCTTCCAAGCCAGTAGTAGCGACGACACCACTGCGGAAAACTTCGTTTTCAACGGACAATCCAGCGAAAACCCGAATCCTGATCCTGACCCAGATCCCACACCCGACCCGGATCCCGATCCAACGCCGGATCCCGATCCGGACCCAACCCCCGATCCAGACCCGACACCTACCGGCTCTCTTGAGGTCGCCGTCGGCTCTTCCTGGAACAGTGGTTTCAGCGCCGAAGCCAGTTTGATCGCCCCTCAGAACCTGACTGGCTGGGAAGTCACCTTCGACTTCCCCTATGGAATCGGATCGATCTGGAACGCCGAGATCGTCTCGCAGACCGGAAACACCTACACGGTCCGCAGCAAGAGCTACAACGCCGCCGTTCCTGCGGGTGGCACCATCAGCTTTGGCTTCAACGCCGCTTCAGGAGGCCCCTTGGCTGGTGAGACTCTCTATCCACAGAACGTCTCCCTCAACGGATCCCCTGTCGAAGGTGGCAATAACCCCGATCCTGACCCGGACCCAGACCCAGATCCCACCCTGCCCGATCCGACTCCCGATCCCGAGCCCGCTGAATACGGAGACGGCAAGCAGCAGACCGGCGACTACAACTACGCCGAGGCGATGCAGAAGAGCCTCTTCTTCTACGACGCCCAGCGTTCCGGAGATCTCCCTGAAGACTTCCGGGTCAGCTGGCGGGGGGACTCGGCCGTCAACGACGGTTCCGATGTCGGCCTCGATCTCTCCGGTGGATTCTACGATGCCGGCGATCACGTCAAGTTTGCCTTGCCCGGCGCTTTCAGCTTCACCCTTCTCGGATGGAGCGCCGCCGATCAGCGCAACTCTTGGATCGAGACCGGACAGCTTGATGAGCTCCTCGACCTGATCGAGTGGCAAGCCGACTATCTCATGCGCTCTCATATTCAGGACTCCAATGGAGAAACCCTCGAATTCTACGGTCAGGTTGGCAATGGCTCCATGGACCATTCCTACTGGGGCCCTCCCGAGGGCATGAACATGAACCGCCCCGCCTACAAAGTGAGCCGTTCGCAACCCGGCACCGAAGTCGCCGCAGAATCGGCTGCCTCTCTCGCCGCCGCCTCCCTGGCCTTCCGTCCAGACGATCCGGCCTACGCCGACGAGCTCCTGGAGCACGCCGCATCACTCTACCGCTTCGCCGACAACTACCGAGGCACGTATGTCAACGCCATCCCCGACGCCCGTAACTACTACAACTCCCACTCGGGCTACGAAGACGAGCTGGTCTGGGGTGCGCTCTGGATGTATCGAGCCACCGGGGACACCGCCTATCTCGACAAGGCTGAGGACTACTTCGCGGATTACCTCGAAGGAGGTTTCCAAGGGAGCAGCTCTGGTGGATTCCGCTGGACCATGAATTGGGATGACAAGAGCTACGGAACCGTCGTTCTCTTGGCTGCCCTTACTGGCGACAGCAAATATCAGGAATACGCCGAGAAGTGGCTGGACTACTGGAGCGTGGGCTACAATGGCCAACGCGTACAATACTCACCGGGAGGTCAGGCCTACCTCGACCAATGGGGCTCCCTCCGCTACTCGGCCAACACCGCCTTCCTGGCCCTCTGGTATGCCGATCAGGTCGGCGACCACGGCAGTCGCTACTTCGATCTCGGAGAATCCCAGATCGACTACGCCCTCGGGGACAACCCGCAAGGACGGTCCTATGTGGTCGGCTTCGGCAATAATCCCCCGATCAACCCCCATCACCGCGCTGCTCACGGCTCCACCACCAACAACATCGGCGTCCCCTACAACAACCGAAACATCCTCTATGGAGCTCTGGTCGGCGGACCGGGACAAGCCAATGATGGAGCCTCGTATCAGGACGACCGATCCGACTATCGAGCCAACGAGGTGGCGCTCGATTATAATGCCGGATACACCGCAGCCCTCGCCCTTCTCTACGAAATCTACGGCGGGCAGGTGCTCGCCAATTTTCCAGCCGAGTAATACCGAATTTAGTAAGGTTTGACCGTTATGGTGCAGCGCAGAATCGAAGCAGCGCAAGCCGCAGGGATTGGATTCGTATCGAGATACGCTCCGATCCCTGCAACGCAGCGACCTTCGATTCTGGGCGCATCCCCCTGGAACGGGCGGGAAATGAGCCTGAGCAGCGTTAGCCCAAATGGCACGGGTCGCAGACCCGCCTCCAATTGGGCCGCCTCGCTCAGGCTCATTTCTCATCCGGCCATAACTATCAAAACTTACTAAATTCGGTATAATGTCAGTAGAAGCCCGGCTCGTATCTGACTGAAGTCAGCCGAGTCGTTCCAAGAGCGAGTGAGTTGTAGCCCTCACTGGCTCTTTTTGTGGGTAAATCCCCCATACAAAATCTCCATATCCCTGTTCTTTGTTATTATCTCTTCTGAAACTGCGCTCATTTCGAAAATTATCTTGGACAGGGCTCGGATATTCGGGTTCTCCTCAAAAAGAGCAAAATCGTCGGCCGGTTTTCATTCTTTCCATTTTAACTTCAGATCCATGTCCATCCTCCCTCTTCGCAACTTCTTCCTGATCAGTGTTCTCACTCTCAGCGGCTTTGCTTCTCTCCAAGCGATAGACATAACTCTCTACGACGGGACCGTCCTAGAGAATGCCGAGGTTAAGGGGGAAACCCCCGAGACGATCTACATCCAGTATGGAGATCAATATAAAGGCTTTGCCCGATCACTGGTCCCCGATCAGTATCTTGAACAGAATATTGAATGGAAGGAAACGGCCCCGGCTCCGAGCTCCTCGCCCAGTTCGACACCATTCGCTGCCTCCACCGGATCGGGTTCCTCAAGCAATGATCCGTTTGGCTCGTCCTTAGGCAGCCCGTCCGCTCCAAATTCCCAATCTCTGTCGACCCAAGATCTTTCCAATCCGTCCACAACGAAAGCCTCCTCCCCCTTCAGCGCTTCAACCCAAGCCGATGCGGGCTCGAATGAATCGCCCGAGCCATTTTCTAGTTTTCGCGATTCGATTGAGCAAATTTTCACCGCTCCCTCCCACGCACTAGAGAATCCTGAAATCCAATCGAGGATCGAAGATCTGAAGAGTAACGAAAAATTCAAATCCTACGCGATCATCGCAATCCTCGTCGCCGCCGCATCGTTTCTGGTCACCAGTCTAATCGTCGCCCTCCTCTACTGGCCGCTCACCGCTCTCTTTTCCGTTGATGACCGGGGATACGGGAAGTGCTTTCTTATCGTTTTCCTAGCGGGTCTCCTCGGCCTTGCCCCCTACGCCATCCCTTTCTTTACCGAGCTCGGCTCCTCTCCAATCATCGCCCTCGTAGCGGCCTCGTTCCTCATCGGGCCCATCATCGCCGCCCTCATCTACCGAGACACCCCTTTCCGTGGGTTCTTCTCCTACCTCACTCTCCAATTGATCTTTATTGGCCTCTCCATCGCCTCAGCCCTCGTCCTCCCTGCAGTCGCCCCGCAGATTACCGGATAGGTGATCCGAATCCGGAGACCACAAATCGACCATCCCTCGACTCATGCCCGAAAAGGCGCGACTCGCTCCATAAAAGCACCCACTCCGAGGGAAAAATAAGAAGTTCACATTTTCGGGGATTTGCACTTTTGTCCCAGAATGCGCTCACCGGACCGCAAAAGGACCGCGTCCCGAGTGCTCTCTTCTCATGCCGACTCTTCAGGAACTTCTTGCCAACAACCGCGAATGGGCTCGCCAAACCCTCGAACGGGATCCCTCCTTTTTCGACAAACTGTCGTCCCAGCAGAATCCCGATTACCTCTGGATCGGATGCTCAGACAGCCGGGTGCCGGCCAATCAGATCACCGGGCTCATGCCGGGCGAAGTCTTCGTGCATCGCAACATCGCCAACATGGTGGTCCACACAGACCTGAACCTGCTTTCCGTCGTCCAGTTCGCCGTCGACATCCTCAAAGTGGAGCACATCATGGTCGTCGGTCACTACGACTGTGGGGGGATCAAGGCAGCCACCGATAAGTGTCCGCATGGGCTTATCGATAATTGGCTTCGTCATATTCAGGACGTCGAAGCCCTCCATTTGGAAGAACTCAATCAACTGGACGGCAGTAAACGCACAGATCGACTCTGCGAACTCAATGTCGTCGCCCAAGCTGAAAACCTCCGCCGAACGACCGTGATCCAAGATGCATGGCGACGGGGCCAAAAGATTGAGATTCATGCTTGGATCTATAGCCTCAAAGATGGCCTTCTCAGCGCTCTTCAAGACATCATTAGCGGTCCCAAATAAGGAGATTCTATTTCAGCGCCGTTTCTCCCGAAATGATCGAAGGCGCAGCCTTCTCTCCCCAAGAACAACACGTCCAAGCCATCTCCGGTATAGATTGTCTCCAATTTCTCTGGGGAAACCGGGCGCTCCCTTTCGGACGAGAGAATATCACCAAGACAAAGGAAAAGAACCTGACCAGCAGCTCCGCGCGTGAGGGTTCAAAAAGGAGCAACGCCGAGACTTCTTTAGGATCTCGAAACCTCTGTTTGGTAATACCGAATTTAGGCCCATATCCTGTACATTCTCCTTTTTCCGAGTCGCATCTTGAAAAGACATCATCACTTTGAAGCTTCATGAGTGAAAACGATCTTGCACAGTTGCTCCACCGTCGCGGCGTCGCTACCTGGCGGTTTCACTTGGCCACCTGGGTCGAATCCAAGAGAGTACAGCGAGTCATCATTTCGCTGATCATTCTCAATGCGATCATCCTCGGATGCGAAACCAGCACCGCGATCATGGACAAGCTGGGATTCTGGTTGGTCCTCATCGACAAGGTCTGCTTGGCCTTTTTCACGATCGAGATCCTCCTCAAGCTCATCGCCTACCGCATGGACTTTTGGCGAAGTGGATGGAATGTATTCGACTTTCTGGTCGTCGGCATCGCCCTCATCCCGGCGGCCGGGGCGTGGAGTGTGCTCCGGGCCCTCCGGGTGCTCCGCATCATGCGGCTCTTGACGGTTGTTCCGTCCCTGCGCCGTGTCGTTGCCGCTTTTCTCCACTCGATTCCCGGTCTCATGGGAGTCGTCTCTGTGATGGCCATTTTCTTCTATGTCGGCGCAGTTCTCGCCACTCGTCTGTTCGGAGAACAATTCCCCGATTGGTTTGGCTCGCTCGGTGCCAGCCTCTATTCCCTTTTCCAGATCATGACCCTCGAAAGCTGGTCCATGGGCATCGTTCGCCCCGTCATGGAAGTCTATCCGTGGGCATGGATGTTCTTCATCCCCTTCATCATGATCGCCACCTTCACCATCTTGAATCTGTTCATCGGAATCATCGTCAGCACCATGCAAGAACTTTCGATGGAACCGGCCCCCAACAAAACCTCTTCGAAACCCAACAAAATCCTCGATCGCATTGAAGGAGACCTGGCCGAACTCAAACGACAACTGAGGGAACCCTCCGACCGTTCGTAAACCGCCCCGGCTTGAAACCACCGATTTGTCGACGCGGTTTCTTCCTCAGTCCGGTTCGACCGTGTTCCTTTTCGAGGCTCGATGCCGTGCGATAATCCGACGAATCCCCCGCAACTCCAGAACGATAAAGAGCAGCCCCACTCCCCAGTAAAAAGCAAGCAGCCCCCAGACAATCCCGGGAATATCTCCTGAAAAGGAAATCACCGTATCCGTCTGATTCGGCCGAGTCATGCAGAACAGCAAAGCCACTTCTCCAAGACTCCAACTATCGGCCCCCACCTTTCCCATGATCCCCGGAACGAGGAAACCGAAGGGAGAAGGCCAAGCACAGGCTACGGCTTCCAGGGTCAGAGGGACAACATGGTCAAGACGTCCCACCGTGTTCGCTGCCCCGATTCCAAATCCGGAGGCAACCGAACCGAATTCGAAAAGAACCGGCCCCGTATCGACATCCATAAAGACATCGTCGGCCCCGATAGGATGTTCCGTAAACCCCACCGCCCAAGCGGTCTCTTTCCAGAAGTCCGGCTCATGAGCTTCATACCATGAAGCAGCCATCTCAGTATCCAATTCCGCAGCGAAGGTCAGGATCCCAGAGTTCCCACTTCCCCAGGGAGCCTGCAGGACCCAACCCTGACGCGAATCCATCTGAAATGCGGGCAGACCTTTGACCGAGACAGGGGACTTATTGAAGGTTTGCATCAGGCTAGCCGCCAGATCCCGGTGATCTACTCCCTCAAGCGCTCCGGCTCGCGGGATCGCCGCAACGGCCCAGAGAATATCGGAGGGGTAGCACTCTTTCAGTCAGCGACTTATCCAGCTCCAAACGCTTCACTGAACCTCTCACGCTGGTCAGTGGTTCCGAGCATGAGGAGTTTGGTGCCGTCCTCCAGTATTTGGCCAGCAGAGGGGTTGGTTATCGTCTTCTCCTCGGTTTCCAAGGCAAGCACGACCATCCCCGTTTTCGCACCGATTCCGCTCTCAGCCAAACTCATCCCGACGATCACCGGAGGTACGTCTACCGGGAATACCTCGACCCCCTCTCCCAGCATCACGGGTTCACGGCCGGCGAGATAGGCCGTGATGAATTCGCATCCGAGCGAGGCGTAGCTGAGAACAAAGTCTGCTCCAGCCCGGTAGATCGCATCGATATTACGCTCGCGAGTAATCCGGCTGACAATTCCCAGCTCGGGTCGGAGCCGACGGAAATACACGGCGAGATGAATATTCTGAGCATCATCGTTGGTGGTCAGGGCGACGCCGCCAACGGAATCGATCCCCGCCCTCTCCAGCGTTTTCAGGTCGGCCGCATTGCCGATAAAAACTTCGTCGCAAAACGGCTCGAGCTCTCCGCGAAGGTCTGGGTTGCGATCAAGAATCCGAACCCGCACCCCCCGCTCTTTCAGAGTCTGCGCGGTTGAACGACCGACCTTTCCCCCTCCCACGACGAGAACCTCGTGCGGCATCCCTGTTCCTCCGCCCAGCAAAACGTTGAGCTTTTCGATTTGCTCCTCCCGCCCGACGGCCACCGGGACACAAGTCTTGCCCAGTGGGCGGTTCGGGTCGACGGCGCGAAAACGGCCGCCCTCCCAGACTCCGATCACATTCACACCCGTTTTCTCCCGTAGCCCTGCTTCCCGGAGAAGCGCTCCCTCGAGGGGGGTGTCGTGAACCAGAAACTCGGCAATGACCAGATCCTTGAATCTTCCGACCTCCTGCGCTTTCCCGACTCCCGAACTGACTCGATTGGCCAAGTGTTCCCCGAGTCGCGTTTTCAGCGGGAGGGGAAAGGTCGCGCCACTCAGGGAAAAAATGTCGATCGAGTCATCCTCCTCCGCGAGAGCGATAATCGGCAAAGTGGCATGAAGGGAGCGGACAGTGAGGAGGATGTTGGTATTGACCGGATCCTCCGCGTTGGCGAGGAGAAGCCGAGCTGAGCTCAGGTTGACCGACCGATAGGTGTCCGGATCATCGACGCTCCCAAGAATCACATTCAGGCCTTCCTCCCGCATGCGCGTCGCTTCTTCCGGATCTTCTTCCAGCAGACAGTAGGGAATGTTCCCCAGAGCAAACTTGCGGATCAGCCCGTTTGTGATCCAGTCACGACGGGCAATGATGACGTGGCCACTCACAGAATCGGCCAATGCCCGGGGAACCGCAGCCCGGATCTGCGCCTCCAGCCACGGCGCATAAAAATACCGGATGAAGGCAAAGGGCAGCATGATCAGGAGGAGGATCACCCCCGAGCCGAGAACTACGATGCTGAAAAAGCGCCCGAGATCGCTCTCAAAGGTAATGTCTCCGAAACCGAGGGTGCTCATCACCGTGAGCGTCCAGTACAATCCGGTCATCCACGAATGGTCCTGGCCCTCGTAGACCATCACGAGATGGAAGAGGAACGAGTAAAGGATGATAATCCCCACTAAAAAGATCAGGTAGGTTCTCAGGGCGTCGAGATTTCGACGAGCCTGACGATCTTTGAGGAAATAGGAGAACTGGGAGACGAGAAACTTCATGATTACAAGCCACGCTCTCGAAGCGGAGAGGCAATGAGGGAAAGTAATACCGAATTTAGGAAGTTTTGATAGTTATGGCGGGATGGGAAATAAGTCTGAGCGAGGCGGCCCAATTGGAGGCGGGTCTGCGACCCGTGCCATTTGGGCTAACGCTGCTCAGGCTCATTTCCCGCCCGTCCCAGGGGGATGCGCCCAGAATCGAAGGTCGCGGCGTTGCAGGGATCGGAGCGGATCTCGATACGAATCCGATCCCTGCCCCTTGCGCTGCTTCGATTCTGCGCTGCACCATAACGGTCAAAACTTACTAAATTTGGTATAAGAAAGCCCCACCTTGATGAATCCCCCTGAGCACCGCGATCCGAAATTCGCAACTTTCCCACGGCTTTGGCCCTCCATTTTTGAAAATCCTGCAAAACACGACCTCCCCCAACCGGCACTCCGATGTTTCTTGTCAGATCGTTTTTTCGGGGCTAGATACAATGCACTCCTCTATGCGGCTCACAACACTCGCCATCTTTCTCTTCTGCACCTTGAACCTCTTCGCCAATGACGAATGGTTGACGGAGCCTCCTATCTTTGACGCCGAATACTATTCCGAGACCCATGAGGACTTGGCCCGGGCTTTCCGCGGAGACCAGAAGGAATTGAAAAAACACTGGCTGCGATTCGGCATTGAGGAAGGTCGAGCCAGCTCTCCCGTCATGAACGTCGAGTGGTATGTCGCCACGAATCCAGACCTGCAGGCCGCCTTCGGTGAGAACAACTACCGCGACGCGCTGAAACACTGGATCGACTATGGAATGGCCGAAGGCCGCGCCGCCTCACCCGATTTCGATCCTCGCTGGTACATTCAGCAATATCCCGACGTCGCCGCCGCCTTCGGCGCCATGAATTACAAGAGTGCGGTTATGCATTATCTTGAGTACGGGCAAAAGGAAGGACGCTACGGAGCCCCTCCTCCCATGATGCGGAAGGAAAATAACTTCGACTTTCCCGAAGACAACGGCCCACCCTTTTGATCAGGGAATGGGTTGAAACGGTGGGCATGGCCTTCATGTTTTGCCCGCAGCAGTTGATGAGCTCGTTCAAATCTCCTTGAGACAACATCGCGCGGAAGTCTTAGCCGAACACATCCTGGAGGGCGCTCAAGCAACCCTCTCACGGTGGGGCATGGCCTTCAGCCTTGCCCGCGGCGAGAGCTGGCCGTTCCAAATATCCGTGAGACAACATCGCGCGGAAGGTCTCAACCGGACACCATCCAGGAGGGCGCTCAAGCAACCCTCCTACTGTGGGGCATGGCTTTCAGCCTTGCCCGCGGCGAGAGCTGGCCGTTCCAAATATCCGTTAGACAACATCGCGCTGAGTCTCAACCGAACTCCATCCAGGAGGGCGCTTAAGCAACCCTCCCACTGTGGGGCATGGCTTCCAGCCTTGCCCGCGGCGAGAACTGGCCATTCCGAATATCCGTAAGACAACATCGCGCGGAAGGTCTCAACCGGACCCCATCCAGGAAGGCGCTTAAGCAACCCTCCCACTGTGGGGCATGGCCTTCAGCCTTGCCCACGGCGGGACGGCATCAGCCAAATCCTCTACGAATCGTTCCGGCCGGAATTGCGATCCCGACGCAGAGCTTCGGCGGCCACCTTATTGTAGGAGGGGACGTAGCGGTTGAGGACGATTCGGTAAATACAACAGGAAATGAAGCCAGCCAACAAACCGAGGATCAGCCCTCCGAGGAAGGTTCCTCCGACCAGTCGACCCAGCAATTCCGAGACTACGCTGGAGCCCGATTCACGGGTGCGCTCGATGATAAAATCCAGGGTTTGGCGAAAGGAAAAATTCTGATCAGAGGCTTCGGAAATCAATACTCCGAAACGAATGGGGGATTCGCCGAAAATCAGATTCAGGAAAAAATTTCCGACCTGATAATTCAAATACCACAGAGGAAGGACCGTGATCGGATTCGAAACCATCTGCAGAGCGATCATGATCATGAGATTCGCCCGAAATCCCAGAGCCAACAGAAAGGCCAAGACGAGTTGCAGTCCATAGAGCGGCAACAAGGTCAGCACCCACCCGACATAGAAAGCCGGGACGACGGCATTGCGCCGAAATGACCAGAGAAAATCCTTCTTGCGGGCCGTTCCCGCAAACCAGTTCAAGACGGGATATCGATGGATGTTCGCCCTCCGGGGGAGAGGCCGCAAGAGCTTCTTCACCCGCCGGATGCGGGAAAATCGCTTCTCCCGAAGCTGGTCTTCTTCCTTCGTCATTATAAGTTATCCCGGCGATCTGGATCGCTCTACCAGCCCCGAGATTTCCTTTCAGCCGCCCAACCGGAGACTTCCTCTGCCAGACGCTCTTCTGTCCGGCTCAGAGATTCTTCCAACGACCATTCTGGACGAGATAAGGCGATGCATGTGCATTCACCCAACTCTCCCGCCAAAGACTCGGGAACCCCTTCTTCAATCGCGCCGGCGAAAGCCGCGACTTTCGCACCCTGCTTCACGGCATCACGCAGAAGAGCCACCGGCCCTTTGCCAGAAAGAGATCCCTGATCGAGGCGACCTTCACCCGTGACGACCCAATCGGCCGCGGCGAGCTTTTCTGCCAGCTCCATCCAGTCCGAGACGAGGGCAAACCCCGGCTCCACCCGCACTTCAGCCAAAGCTGAGAGGCCAAACGAAATTCCTCCCGCAGCTCCCATCCCTGGCTTCGAAGCATCGGGCGAGGCTGAACTTTCATCGAAAGGCGAAGCCGAAGCGATCAAGACCGCCATGCGCTCAAAAACCGCTTCCATCTTTTCAACATCGTTCAGGCCTTTCTGTGGCCCGAAAACTCGCGTCGCTCCGGATTCTCCCAGCAAGGGACTCTGCACATCGGAGGCGATGACAATGGGAGGCAGTGGTTCAGCGGCCTCATACTCCACCGACTCCACGAGATCAAATCGATCCGGGCGCAAGTCGACCAACGCCTGCCCCTCAGCGTCGAGAAACCGAACGCCCAACGCCTCCAGCACTCCGACGCCGCAATCGTTGGTCGCACTGCCTCCCACCCCGAGAAGGATGAGATCCGCGCCCTCTTCGACCGCTTTCTGAATGAGCTCGCCAGTTCCACGCGAAGTCGTTTTCCAAGGATCGCGCTCCTCCATCGACAAGATCGGGAGCCCGCTGGCCGAGGCCATCTCGATGATCGCCACCCGCTGCCCTTCGACACAACCGATACGGGCGCGCGCCTCCAACGGAAGCTCTTCCGCATCGACCCAGCCGATCGGCGCCCGGAGTGGACGGCCCAGCGGATCCGCGACTGCATATTCCTCCAGCGCGCCGTTGCGCGCCTCGGTGAGAATCGGACAAAACCCTTCGCCGCCGTCCGTCAGCGGCGCCTCGGAGATCGAGATCTCCGGGCACTCCGACTGGACGGCGTCCGCGGCGATTCGGCAGGCCTCCCCGGCCGTCAAGGCCCCCTTGAATTTGTCGAATGCCAACAGAATGTTCATAAGAGGATCCTTTCGCTACCGGGATTGATGATGAATCAATTCACGGGAAGAGGACGAGTGACACCTAGCGCAGCTCGCGACCTGTTTTCCCGTCGAGAATTTTGAAGTTCTCAACATGGTAGGATGGATCCGCTCGGAAGGAAAGGTTTACGTTGTAACTCTTCTCCAACTCGATGAGGTGAGCCTCGTCTTCAGCCCGCAAGCGCTCGAGATTGACCGGGTGCAGAAGGATGCGGAGGAAGAGAGGTTCCTCGCTGGCACCGGAACTGCGCGAATGACGTGAAACGCTGACGATCCGCCGCTGGATTTCCACACTGATGGAGCGAGCAGACTTCACAATCCCCCGACCGCTGCAGTAAGGGCAAGAGGTGTAGATTCCACTCGAGTGGCTTTCCTTATGCCGCTGGCGGCTCATCTGGAGAAGGCCCAGCTGGGAGATCGGCAGGACATGGCTCTTGGCCGCATCGCGGGACATCTCCTGACGCATCTTCTGGTAGACCGCGTTGCGATCCCGCTTCTGCTTCATGTCGATGAAGTCGATGATGATCAACCCCCCGATGTTGCGGAGGCGGATCTGACGCGCGACCTCGGCTGCCGCTTCCAGATTGGCACGAACGATGAAGTCTTTCCCATCTTTCGAGCCTCCCTTGTGGCCACCGGTGTTCACGTCGACAGAGACGAGGGCTTCCGTTTCCTCAATGACGATTTCCCCGCCGCTGGGCAGAGGGACCTTGCGCATGAAGGTCTGCTCGATCTGGCGTTCCACGTTGAAGCGCTCGAAGATCGGAATGTTCTCCTTGAAGATGGCAATCTTCGCCTTGGAGCGGCTGGAGATCTGACCGACCAATCCGAGCATCCGCTGGTGATCCTCAGGATCGTCGATAATGACTCGGTCGATGTCCTCGGTGAGGAAGTCGCGCACCGTCCGCTCGACGAGATCCGGCTCGCGGTAGAGGCAAACCGGCTTTTTCGAGGAGGCGATCTTTTCCTGGATCTCTTCCCACTTGCGGAGGAGGAGATGCAAGTCGCGCACAAAATAGCGGGCCTTCTTGCCTTCGCCGGCCGTCCGCATGATCACGCCCATCCCTTCCGGAATCGTGAGATCGCGGAGGATCTTCTTCAAACGCCCGCGTTCGCCCTTGTCAGCGATCTTACGGGAAATCCCGCACTGTCCCGAGAACGGCATGAGGACGATAAAGCGCCCGGGCAAAGCGATATTCGTGGTCGTCCGGGGGCCCTTGCTTCCGATGGTGGCCTTGGTCACCTGGACCACGATCTCGGATCCAACCGGATACTTTTTCGGGATGTCCTTAACGGTGATCTTTTCCGGCTGCTTCTCGCCTCCCTTACCGTCCTTTTCCTTGTTCTTGTTGTCGCGAACAATCTCGATCGTGTTGTCGTTGGCAGCCGGGAGAATGTCCCAGTAGTGCAAGAAAGCGTTCTTGGGTTCGCCGATGTCGACGAAGGCCGCTTTCAGACCTGGCTCCAGATTCTGGATCTTGCCCTTGTAGATCGTACCGACCATCCGGTCGTCGCCCTGGCGCTCGACTTCGAACTTTTCGAGAACGCCGTTGCGCAGGAGTGCGACACGGGTTTCGAGTGGCTCGGAGTTGATGACGAGTTCGGCGAAGTCCTTCTTTTCCTTACGCAGGGCCCGAACGATGCGGGTGACCATGGGTTGCTTTTTCGAACGCTTGGCAGCGTCCTCCTTCAGCTGATCTTCAGGGATCGTTTCAACCGGCTTCTCAACCGGTGGCTTTTCCAGCTCTTCGCGATGGATGTCTACTTCTTCTTCGGGTTCATTCGCTTTGGAAGTGGGGGATTCTTGTGATGAGTCCATGAGTTTTTCCTATATTCGGGTGTATTGTCATGGAGGACTCCCTTCCCTCTGTGCGTTCCCGTGTCCCGGGAAATCTTCTATGCCAGACCTTCACGAAAAATCCTTTCGAAATCGGTAAACGGACTGGACGAGACCTTGGAGAACGCAACAGCTCAAAAGAAAAGAGCCTCCGTAAGTCATAAACGGAAGCGGCAGCCCAGTGACCGGCGTCAGACCCATCGTCATTCCCACATTAATAAAAACATGGACCAACAAAAGAACACTGACCCCCACGGCGAGCAACATCCCGAACCGGTCCCGGGATAACCCCGCAACACGAAATCCGTTCAGAATGATCACCGCATAGAGCACTAAAGCTAACGTACTTCCGACAAAACCTTTCTCCTCCGCGAGAACCGCGAAGATGAAATCATTATGAGCTACCGCTGGTGGCAGGTAGCCGAGAAGTGCCTGGGTGCCGAGGCCCCAGCCCTTCCCAAAAAGTCCACCTGATCCGATCGAGATCAGGGATTGATTCACGTTCCAACTATCGCCGATCCCACGGGGGTCGACGAGTTCAGGAACCACAAAAGAGAGAATGCGATCCCGCTGATAATCGTGCATCGGCAGGATGGAGAGCTCGTCGTAATCCGGACGGCTCTCATCGGCGAGAAGCTCAGGCTCCGCCGCATAAGAATACTGGTAATACTGATAGCAATCGAAGGCCACCACCGAAAGGAGCAGCGCAAAGATGGCAAAGGAGACGTAAAAAAATCGATCCGAGAGCTTCGACACGTAGAGGAGCCCAAACACAAGCGGGGGAAAGACCAGCGTCGACCCAAGGTCCGGCTGGAGAAAGATCAGCCCCATGGGCAAGACCGCGATTCCAGCAACCTTGAAAAGCGTCTGCAGGGAATTCCGAAAACTACCGATACGCGAACGGGCCAGCACGCTCGCAATCATGATCAGTACCGAGATCTTGGCGAGCTCCGAGGGCTGGAGATTGAAAAACCCCAGGTCGATCCATCGCCGCGAACCGTAAATCTCCACCCCGAGCGGCGTTTCCACCAAGACGAGAAGGAAAACACTCCCCGCGTAAAACCAGTGGGCCTTTTCGAGAAGGATCTTGTAATTGATCAGCGAAACGAAAGCATACACTCCAATCCCTAAGACAACCCAGATGATCTGCATCTTCCAAAGCCCGCCACCCGTATACGCTTGGGCAGACCGGATGAAACACACACCCGCCAATGCTAATATTAGCATCGCCACGGGGGTCACCGGGTCAAACCGCCTTTCGACGGCCGCGCCTTCCCATTCCGAGGGTCGACTCGCTGCGCTCTCGTTTACCACTGGTTGCCCAAAACAATGAATTAGTACAGGAAATTTCGAAATGAACAAGGAAGAAGAATTCCCAAATCCCAAAACTCCAAGTACCAAGCCGGAAAAGGCTTACAAAAACCTGTCTTTTCTCAACAGCCCGGCGGCCCGGCCGATCCGCGTTCTCTGCGAACTGGCTGAACCAGGAATGCGCCTCGACGCTGCGGATGTTCGCAATACGATCGTGTTTTTCGGATCAGCGCGCAATCCGGCCCCGGAACAAGCGGAGAAGCTCCTCGAGGAAACGCAGTCCCGCGACTCAGGACCTGCCCTCTCCGAAGAGGCCCAGCAACAGGTCGAAGCCCGGCGACGCCAGATCCAGCGAGCGGCGAAATACTACCGCATCGCCCTCGATCTCTCGCGCAAGCTCACGGAGTGGTCCCTCCAACAGGAGGATGCCGACAAGCAGTTCTACATCTGCTCCGGCGGTGGACCGGGAATCATGGAAGCCGCCAACCGCGGCGCCAAGGAAGCGGGCGGCAAATCGATCGGCCTCGGGATCAGCCTCCCCTTCGAGCAAGGCATCAATGCTTACTGCGATCCGGAGCTCAGCTTCGATTTTCACTATTTCTTCCTCCGAAAATACTGGTTCCTCTTCCACGCCAAGGCCCTCGTCGTCTTTCCGGGTGGTTTCGGCACCTTTGACGAGCTCTTTGAGATGCTCACTCTGATTCAGACGCAGAAAACGAAGAAACACATCCGCATCCTCTTGATGGGCAGAGAATTCTGGGAGAACACCATCAATTTCTCAAACCTGGTCGAGTGGGGAACCATCTCTCCCGAGGACGTACGCCTCTTCCAAATCATCGATGACGTTGAGGAAGCCTACGACCTCCTCATCGAACCCTTCGCCAGCGGTCAAGTCACCCCCGGCGGCGACCCTCATATGATGCCGGAGTAAGGGATCTGCTCTTCAACAGGGGATTGGGACCATGGGCAACGCGGACTCTGTCCGCGCTAGGCCCGGTTTGGCCTCAACCTCATTTCATAGAATCCGAAATCCACGGCTTTTTTGAACAGAAGCCAACACAGCCCGGCGATCCCCCAAGATAGAGGTAAGAAAACCACAAGCAGCCAAGGCTCGAAAAAAGCGCTGATCAGAGTCCCCAAGAAGATGACGATCAGGGAAAAGACGAAGCCACAATTTCCTATCCCGAGAACAAAACCCCATCGACGTCCAGTCAGCCGATAGCCCGATTGTTTGGCGATCACCGCGCCTACGGGCAGAAGCCCCATCCAGGAAAGATAGGCTCCGAAGCACCGCAGGTAAATTCCATCCACCCCTAATTCCTGCAAGGGTGCCAATGCCAGCGCACAGGCAAGAACCGGAAGCCCAAGAGACATCTGGATGATCCCCACCTTCAAACGGGTGAAGACTCTTTCCCCGAAGCCGAGAGGAAAAAGGTCCTCAAGAGGGACAGCCCGACCCGCCATCGTATTTATGTGGGTGACACCGCTGATGGCGAGCGACAGGAAAGGAATAATGGCGAGAACGGGTAGCCCGATCACAGCTAGCTCCCAAAATGGTAGCCACCCCGTGTCCAATGCAATCCGGTAGATACAGAGAATGATTAGGATCAACGGAGACCAATAGATGCCTCGCAGGAAAGCAAAACAGGGCCCCTCCAGATACTGCTGCAGAACCCTCTCTCTCCGATCAAACCATTGGAGAAATATCTGCGGATCCCGAATCCGCGCAGAGGGAGGGATCCCCGGATCACTTTCGGTTCCGATCTGATTCAACAAACCGAGGTCGTCGCTGGAAGATTCCGCCTCCTCTAAATATTGATCATCTTCGAAATCCAGATCCGCCGAATCCCACTCGTCTTCATAGAGATCGTACTGCCTAAGTTGACGACGAATCCAAAACGGAAGAGTCAAGCTCACGGCTATCGCCGGAATCCAATTCATCCAGGAAGACGATCCACCGAGCATCTCGGTCCAAAGGCTCTGTTCTAGACGGGACTGCGGCAAAATTTCCGCCAACCACTTACCCGACTGGAACAACAGATCCCCCTGAAGAACCCCCTGCCTCTCTCCAAAAAATCCAATCAACCCGCAGAAAAGGTAGCCCATCAAAATCCACCAAACAATCCGCACCGAAACGAGACTGGACAAAGCCATGACTCCAACACAATTGACTCCTACCACCAACAGCATAGCCAGTATCCATTTCAGCGGACTCACATTCGCAGGCAAAGCCCACTCCATTCCCAAGCTGAGAAGTAAGCCAATCTCCAGAGAAAGCGCCAAGGCCGTTCCGAGAATAGTAGCGACCATGTGATTCGCGGCATGGCGGGAATTCCCACCGTAAAACGCCACGATCAAATTCTTGGGATGTCCCGATTCTCTTCGCGTCCCTGCCGCGATCAGCTGAATGAGGAAGAGAACGATCGAAACATGGGTCATCCCCGCAACGAGGTCGGCGGGCCCCTCTCGGCCCGATACCATCATATCGAGGCACGTCCGCACCATAAGAAAAAAAATACCCAAATAGAAGAAGATCGCGACTCCCCGACTCAACGACTTCCGAATGATCGAAGAGAGGCACCCCACCCGAACCCCCAGCGAGAGAGCGAGCCTATATTCCCCGAACAACGATTGAATCAGTTTCCACACCGGGATTCCTCCATCATCTCTTCGAGGTCAAAGCATCGGCCATCACCATCCAAAACGTCCCTCCCGCTCGTCCTGAAAAACTGAGCCTTCTGCCGCTGCAAGAGAACCACGCGATCAGCGAAAACTGCGATCTCGGGGAGTTGTGTCGTGAAAATAATCGTCTTCCCGCTTTCGGCTGCAGCGCGAAACCACTGCTTCATCACCCGCGTTCCATGGGAATCCATTCCCGAAGCAAAAGGCTCGTCCAACAACCAAATAGGGCAATCCATCAGCTTCATCGAGATCAGGGCAGACTTGTAAAGTTGCCCTCGACTCATCTGAACAAAGGGCTTGCGAACCACTTCCCTCAGATCCATTTCGTCCACCAAACTCTCAAACTCCCGCCGAATCGGATCCGCATCGCGCTCGAACATCACCGTGAGAGCCGCAATGTGCCGATAGAGGGTCCACATTGGAGACACTACCGGATATCGGGAATAAAAAACAGCTTCCGCCTCAGGGCTACCTGATGACGACGCAAAGGGAAACCGGCGAGACGAACTTCCCCACAACTGCCCACGTACAAACCAGCCAATAGATTTAACAGCGTGGTTTTCCCTGCCCCATTCATTCCAATGAGTGCCGAGATCGTTCCGGGTTCAGGGCACCAGTCGATATCGCGAAGAACCCATTGCCTTCCGTATCGCTTGCCGAGTCCTTTTACTTCCAGAGACATGCCACCACGCTCCGAAAATACACCTCAACCGCAAGTCAAATCCCCCGACTCGCTACTGGTCGCCGCAAGCCGCCACACTACGAATCCCAAATTCGATTTCAGCTTCGAACTCCGAAGCTCCACCGCAGTTTACATCTCAATTTCGATCCGCGATTCGCAACTGCCCTTCGCAATCAACCGAGTTCAAAGACGCCGGCGACTTCGACGGCCGCCCCTTTCGGCAGTCCATTCACGGAAACTGCGGCCCGCGAATGACGGCCCGTGTCCCCGAAAATCTTTACGATCGTATCGGAGGCTCCGTTCATCACCGCCGCGGCCTCTTCGAAATCTTCGACTGAATTGATGTAGCCCGTCAGCGAAACGACCCGGCCAATCCGGTCGAGATTGCCCACGGCACTCCGCAACACGGCCACGAGATTCAAGGCGCATTGCTTAGCCGCGACCGCGGCTTCCTCCACCGAATAGTCCCGGCCCACTTTGCCTTTATGGGTCAGGCCGTCTTCATTCAGCGGCAAGGCCCCCGAGACAAAGATGAGATTTCCGGTCCGGACAAAGGGCACGTAGGAACCCACCGGATTCGGCGCCGGAGGCAGAGAGAACTCACCGGATTCAAGGATCTTCTCCGCGCTCATGATTTCGCCTTCTCTTCGGCGTCATTCACGTCCCACAGGTTGTGTTCAGTGATGTAGGCGGCGACCGGCTCGGGAACAAGCTCACGCCAAGAGGGATCACCCTTCTCAATCTTCTCGATCACGAAACGGGAGAGAATGTTCATGTTGTCGACCGAATGACTCCGGATCGGCTCGATGAATCCGTTCTCAAGGAGGTAGCTGTACAGGCCCTTGATGTTGTCGGCCACGCGCAGATTCTCGGCGGTGATCAGTACATCCTTCCCGATCTCCGATGCCGCCGTCTGCGAGAAGAAGGTCGCCGAATCCACCTTGTTTTTGTAAGCCTTATACCCCGACGCATTCATTGGATAGATGTAGAGCTTCACGTCTTCCTTGAAGAGTCGCCCGAAGGCCTCGAGAATCCCTCCATCGAGGTTTTCGTAATACTTCTCGTCGAGGATCTGGGTCAGCGTATTGATCCCGAGAACAATCCCGATCGGCATCGGCGTGTAGCGCCGGAAGTAGGCCGCGAGCCGGAAGAACTCAAAATAATTGGAGACGATGACCGAGCACCCGAGACTGTTGATAATATCCGTGCGGTGGAGGAAATCGTCGTAATCGATGTTCCCCTCTTCGGTCAGGGTCTTCATTGTGATCTCCATCGCGACCTCGACCTTCGCATCCTGCACCTTCGGCTGCTGCAGAAACTGCGCCCCGGCGCTTTCGAGCATGTCGATGTTCACCTTCGTCACCGGGCGGAAGCTCCCGCGCTCGACGAGGAGCGCCTTCTTGTGAAGAATTTCCGAGGGCTGGAGAATGGCATTGCCCGAGGCAAACATCACCGCGTTGGTCAGGCCCGCTTCGACAAGCTTCAAACTGAGAATCCGATTGTCGTGATGGGTGAAGGAGTCGCCGTTGAACTCGATCATGTCGACTTCGATCCGGTTGCCCTCGAGATTATCCCGCAGCGATTCAATGAAATCGTCCGGCTCTTCGTGGAGGAAGAGACCGCCGTAGATCATGTTCACCCCAAACACCCCGAGCGCGTCCTGCTGGAGAATGTTGGAATCGTCGAGCATCCGCACGTGGAGGATGATGTCGTTCGGCTTTTCGCCGGGCGCCATCTGCACCCGCAGCCCCATCCAGCCGTGACACTCATTCGTTCCGCGGAAGTTGCGGGCCGAAACGGTGTTGGCGAAAACAAAGAAGCGCGTCTCCGAGCCCCGGTCTTCCTTGAGCCGCTCGTCGAGAAGCCGATACTCATGATCCATCATCTGGATCAGGCGATCACGGGAAACGTAGCGCGTGGCCTTCCCGTAAATCTCGTCACTGAACTTCATGTCGTAGGCCGACATGCTCTTGGCGATCGTCCCGGCGGCTCCGCCTGCGACAAAGAAATGACGGGAAACTTCCTGCCCGGCACCGATCTCGGCAAAGGTCCCGTAGAGGGAATTGTCCAGATTGACGGTCAGAGCTTTGCGGTTCGTCGTGAGAGTTTTGTTTTCGGTAGGCTTGTTTTCCATGAGTGAGTGCGAGTTTCAGGAATGATTGATGGGTGAGAGTCGACGCGGATTTCGTGCCAATAGTCCAAGCAGTGCAAGCAACGGGGTCAAACAAAGACATCCGAAGACCGTAGACTGATAGGAACCTGTGATTTCGTAGGAAAGTCCAAAGGCATAGGGTCCCAAAGCGCTGAAGACAACCACGACCCCTGTAACAATTCCGTTGATCGATCCGAGATGCTTCCTCCCGAAAAACCGGGGCCACGGAACGTTGACGAGAATGCCGAAGGTTCCCCAGGCACAACCGCTGCCGAGGGCGAAGGCCCAGAATCCAAGATCGCTGCGAAAATTGAGCAACCCGAGAGAGCTCACCGTCTGGCAGGCCATCATGAAGAAAAGCAGGTAGCGCAAACGGATCTTTTCCGCGACAAACCCGAGCGTCAACGAGGTCAAGACATTGAAGATCCCCACGTACAGGAGGATGTGCAGAGCATCGTCCCGCGGGAGATCGCCCATCTCCGCCCCGACCGAAACCATGTGAAAGGCCGTTCCCGTTCCGATAAAGGCATTCATCGCCAAACCGGAGGCCATGAGCCAAAACGCCGGGGTCCGCGCCGCCTCGAAGGCAGTATAATCCCGATGCAGAATCGGCCCCGGCCCGGTGCTCTCCGGATCCAGGTCGCCTTCTTCTTCGCCCCGTCGCACGGGGATCCCACAAGCCTCCGGAGAATCCCGGAAAAAGAAAACGCTGATCACCGCAAATCCGACCCCGACGCCCCCGGCGAGGATCCACCAAGTCCCCTTCCATCCATAGAGAATCACCAACCCCTCCAGGAGAACCGGGGCACTGGAAAACGAGAGCGAGAGGATCATCCCGTTCAGACCGGCAATCAGGCTCCTCCACCGCACAAACCAGCGAAAGATCATCGAGCGGCAGGTCGTCATGATCATCCCCAACCCCCAGAACCGGAGAGAGAAGAAGACTACAAAGAGAAAGAAAATACTCGCGTGCCGATGGGAGAGGCCGATCCGCTCCAAAATCCCGGTGTAAAAGAGAGGCTCGCTCAACAAAGCCATCGCCAGCCCCAGACAGAGAAACGAGAACGTCGCCGCGATCCGCACCCCCATCCGGTCGATCCAGAAACCCGCAAACGGGATCAACAACCCCGCCCCGATCGTTCCCACCGTAAAGGAAAAGGTCAGCGCAGCCCGGGACACCGAGAGCTCCCCCATCATCGGATCGACAAAGGGCGCAAATCCCGGCGGTGTCGCCGGCACCGTCGCGATCATGCTCAAGGTGCCGACCGCCGCGACGATCCATCCGTAGAAAAACGGAACGCGGGCCGGATCGAAAGGGAAGCGCGGGCTCAGCCGGCGCACTCCGTCAATTTTCATTCCGCAAAGCCTCCAAGTACCGTTCGACGCCCTCTTCCATCGAAACCACCGGCTCATACCCGAGAACCTCCCGGGCCCCCGCACTCGAAAACCAATGATCCGTGGCCAATTCTTTCGCCACAAACCGGGTCATCGGAGGCTCTCCGCCCAAACGCCCGATCTTCCAAATCCCCTCACAAACCGTTCCGGCCAAGAGAGCGAGCTTCAGGGAAATCTTCTTCCTCACCGGCGCACGACCCGTCGCTTCCAGAACCCGATTCACAAAGGGCCAAAGCGCCACCGGCTCGTCCTGGGTCAGAAAATAGGCTCGCCCGCCCCCGCGCCCCGCAAGCAGAGACTCGACCGCGGCCACGTGCCCCGCCGCCACATTGTCGATGTAGGTCAGGTCCACCCGATTCCGTCCATCGCCGACGATCTTCAACTTCCCCGCATCGACCCGTTCGAAAACCCGGGGAAACAGATGCGGATCCCCCGGCCCCCAGATCAAATGCGGACGCAGCGCCAACGTCCGCAACCCCGCGCCGTCGGCCGCCAGGACCCGCCGCTCCGCCTCCGCCTTCGTCTCCGGATAAAAACAGGGAAACTCCGTGCCATAGGGCATCGACTCGTCGCCCCCTTGAATCGCCTCGCCATTGAAAACCACACTCGGCGTGCTCGTAAAGACGAAGGCCTGCACTCCGGCCCCGCGAGCGGATTCGAGCAAACATTCCGTCGCCGCCACATTGGCCTGATAATACGCCTCGCGCGGCCCCCAAACCCCCGCCTTGGCCGCCATGTGCACCACTGCCACAACCCCGGCGCAAAGTTCCGCCACCACAGCCGCATCGTTCAGATCGGCCGCAACGTACTCCACCTCCGCGGGCAGATCCGACGGGCGAGAGCGACGCCCCGTCCCCCGCACCGAGAACCCCTTCTCCCGCAAAGCCCGACAAACCGCGCCTCCGACAAATCCACTCGCCCCCGTGACCAGAATTCTCCCTTCCATCCCGTCCACAATGAAACCCCTCCCCCACGGCGCAACCGCGAAAGCCAACCGTCCATGATTATGCCTCGGTCTTATCGAGGACGATACCTCCACGACCCGAATGGCAGAGAAAACGATCATCCTTACCGAAAAGGCCCTCACTGGACTGCGGATTTCAATCCGCGCCGCCTGCCTCTCCGGTTCGTTGTCCAGCCTTCAGGCTGCTCCCCTGTATGATTTTCGGCAGCCCCGAGCCTTGCTTGATGAAACGCGCCCCCCCCCGCCGGGGGGCGACAGAAGGGCCCTAAAGGAACCCTCTCCTCCGATCATCCAGCAGAAGCGGACGTGCGAAGCACTTTCGAACCGTCCGGCCGCGGATCGAAATTTCCGCCAAACCACAAAACAAAGCCCCCCCCACCCTTTTGTGTCTTTTGTGCCTTCTGTGGTTAATCCATCCCAACCGCGGTCCACCCTGCCGAAATCTCCCCCTCCCCACTATTAGTATCGACTCCAATCAGAAACCTTGTCATTAAACAATCTTATGACAGCCCCGTTTCACGTAATGACCAAGCCAGCCGGTGCCGCCTGCAACCTGGCCTGCGAATATTGCTACTACTTGGAAAAGTCCCTCCTCTATCCGGAAACCGGCGTGCCACGGATGAGCGACGCGACCCTGGATCGCTACGTGCGCGATTACATCGAGTCGCAAAACTCCCGCGAGGTACAATTTGCCTGGCAGGGCGGCGAACCGACGATGCTGGGGCTCGGATTTTTCGAGAAAGTGGTCGCGCTCCAGGAAAAATACTGCGGACAGAAAACCGTGAGCAACGCCCTCCAAACCAACGGAACCTTTCTCAACGAAGACTGGGCGTCATTCCTCAAGGAGCATTCCTTCCTCGTCGGGATCAGCATCGACGGCCCAGAAGAGATTCACGACCACTACCGGGTCGACCGCGGGGGACGCCCCACCTTCGCCAAGGTCATGCGCGGATGGGAAACCCTCCACTCCGCCGGAGTCGACGTCAACACCCTCACCGTCGTAAATCGCCTCAACAGCCAGCACCCCGAAAAGGTCTACGACTTCCTCAAGAGCATCGGGTCCACCTTCCTCCAGTTCATCCCCATCGTCGAGCGCGAGCCGGATGATCGGGTCGACGACAGCCTCGACCTCGCCGGTCCCCCGGACGCCGGAGATCCCGGAGCCCGCATTCCCGTCACCCCCTGGAGCGTCCGCCCCCGCGACTTCGGCCGCTTCTTGAACAAAATCTTCGATCGCTGGATCCGCCAGGATGTCGGCACCATCTTCGTTCAACACTTCGACGGAGCCCTCGCTAAATGGACCGGCACTCAGGGCGGGATCTGCGTCTTCGCCGAAGAGTGCGGTCGAGCCATGGCCCTCGAGCACAACGGCGACCTCTACAGCTGCGACCACTACGTCTACCCTTCCTATAGGCTCGGAAATATCCGCGAGAAAGGTTTCGCCGAAATGGCGGACTCGCCGGAACAGGTCGCATTCGGTCGGGCCAAACGGACCGAGCTCTCCCAAGCCTGCAAAAAATGCGCTTTCCGCTTCGCCTGCAACGGCGACTGCCCGAAACACCGTTTCGTCCCTACCGGCAAAGACCAACCGGGCATCAGCTACCTCTGCCCCGGCCTCAAATCCTTCTTCTCCCACATCGACGCCCCTATGCGGGAAATGGCAAAGCTCTGGCGCTCCGGCCAGCCCCCGGCCCGGATCATGGAAAACTATCGCAACTGATTCGGCGGGCGGGAATGAAAGTCGGACGCCTATGGATTACATACCGTAGGTCGTAACAGATTATATAGAATGTCCTAGCAGCCTCGACAATCGGCAGTAATAAAAAATTGTGAACCTTCAGCCATCGAAAATCTTAGAAAAAGCTGCGGGTGGAAGAGCCCAATTAAGCAACAAAGTGTATTCAAAGCTCAACACTTCTTGCGGCGACACATCACAACGCTAGCAACGACGAACAGTCCCACAGCCAGAGCTGCATTAGGTTCAGGGATGGTGGCTAAGGAGACCCCATACAATCGCACACCTTCGCCTGCAACTGCCGTACTGAAATCTAAGTCCAATAGCGAAATCGTGGCGTCCGTATCGGCTGAATCAGCCTGCAATTGGAATGTGTAATAATTCGTTTGTAGATCGTTCCCCGAATATGTCCTGCTTGTCGTCAGCGGATCCGCCCCAGCCATGGTGATGGTCAAATCATATTCACCTGAACGGAAAGCGCCTCCCCAAATACGCAGCTCGTAGACCTCAGTCGTCGGCAGGGTCACTGAAAATTGAAGCCCCTCTGCTACCGTGTTATCGTAATTATTACTAAAAACACCTCCAATACTACCCAACGCACTCTCGCTGACCGGCGAAACACCATCCGTAAAGCTGAAAGTCAGCGCAGCATTCGCACTGGAGGAGTTCGCCAAAGCGCCGCTGCCCACAATTGACACGCCTGAAATCAAGTCAGCACCAGATTTGCTATTAGTGGAAGCGCTAGTAGCCGAGTCCCAATAGGCCCAATCTGAACTGCCTAATGAGGTTAAATTGAAGTCGGTCAGATCAATGTCATAACTGGGGTCGCCGACTCCAGTTATGAAAGCTGCCTGCACCGAGGTCGCGGCAACCAGGGATACCGCTGTAGAGATGAATGCGAGTGTTCTAATTTTCATGGGATTTATGAATTAGTGGGTTGGTCGGTAATTTATTAACTTTGAACAGATTGACAACTTGTCCTCTGGAAAAACGAATTCCAAACCCACAGTAACATCGAAAGCTCCTCGACTGGCATCCCCTTCGTTTTTCGCGATAACATTGTCGAGTCCACGACTCGTAGTATTCGCGACATCAGAACCGGATGCTCCAAAATCAACCACTACGCTTGAAGCGGCTGAGATCTGAGTCGATAGAGCCAAGAGAGGTAGGGTATCACTACTGTCCAGTTAGGAAGTCGTTGAAGTTGAGTTGGTTAGATAATTGAGTTTCGTCAAAATTTGTGAAGGATTCTGTAAATAGCTGATTGATATGAACTTTCTGAAAAGCGTTAACACTCAGAACTTGCAGAATCCGGGTCAAACTGTGGTCGAGGCAGAGAGTCTTTTTGAGACTGGCGACGAGAAGATAGGTGCAGATGGCGATCCAAATTTGGGTTCTGACGGCATTGTCCGAGGTTCCGAAGAAGGACTTGATCCGCAGGTTCTGTTTGATCCATTTGAAGAAAAGTTCGATCTGCCAGCGGCTCTTGTAGACCAAGGCGACGGTCAATGCTGGGATGGAAAAATTGTTGGAAAGGAATACCAAGTCCTTGCCAGTCTCCTCGTCGAAGAAACGAACTCGACGCAAAGCAATGGGATATCGTTCCTTGGACAGGGCTCCGCTCAGACCGATTGTTTGATCGCTGCGCAGACCTGTGATTTTGGCAACTCTGCGGGACTCCCGGACATAGCAGTCGAGGTTGCGTTTGGCACGGATAACGAAGAACGCTCCGGCCTGGCTGAGGCCGAAGAGTCGACCGAAGTCGAGGTATCCACGATCCATTACATAGATCGTTCCGGGAGAGACTGGCATTCGGTCGAGGAAAGACACATCGTGTTCCCGTCCCTTCGTAACGTCGATGAACAGCGGGATAGAGCCTTGAAGTTCGAACTGCGTGTGGATCTTTACCGCCGCTTTCGTGGAACGAAAGTCCGCCCAAGGGAAGAGAGTCAGGCAAAGATCGATGGTGCTCGAATCGACCGCGACGACCATGCCATCGAGACCCATCGGGTTCGTCTCGCCTGCCTAAAGTCTCCGCGTCCTTCGAATGAGGATATGAGCCATGGCTTCGTAGACGCGCCAGTCCCTCCATTGGTTGGCATATGCCAAATTGGTGCGGGTAATGTTGCCGCGAAACCCCATCGCGTAAGCGTTTTGATTCCCGCGCAAACAAGCCTCGATCTCGCGCAACCCCTCCCGGTAAGTCAACTGGGCAAAGACCATGGCAAGGAATTGGTCGCGTGCGGTAAATCCGCGACTGCTCTTGGGCATCGGGTAAAGCTTGATGCATCGGTCGAACTCCTTCCGGTCCAAGCCATCGGTAATCTGAGTAAAAACGAGCCTGCCAGCGTTCATCCGTTATTGAGAACGAATGCGACGGAAGGTCGCCAGCCGATTCAAATGCGTGACAACCTTTATCCTGT
>NZ_JACHVA010000017.1 GCF_014230055.1 Puniceicoccus vermicola
TACGCGACTACTCCTCGGTAAAGCGCCGATAGAGATCTGCGTAGTGTCCTTTTTCAGAAAGGAGGTCGCGGTGATTGCCGCGCTCGATGATCTCGCCTTGATCGAGAACGAGGACCTGATCGGCTTTACGGATGGTCGAGAGACGGTGGGCGACGACGAAACAGGTGCGATCCTTGAGAAGGGTTTCGAGGGCGGACTGCAGACGGGCCTCGGTCATGGTGTCGACACTGGACGTGGCTTCATCGAGGATGAGGATCTTCGGATTGGCGAGGAGGGCGCGGGCAAAGCAGACGATCTGTCTTTGTCCGAGAGACAAACCTTGCCCCCGCTCGGTGACGACAGTTTCGAAGCCGTTCGTCATGTTCTCGACAAGGTCCAGGCAGTCGAGTTGGCGGACTGCCGCTTCGACCTCTTCGTCAGTGGCGTCGGGACGTCCGACCCGGATGTTCTCGCGAACGGTGCCGCTGAAGAGAAAGTTCTTTTGGAGAACGATGCCAATCTGGCTGCGAAGGGAGGCGGTTTGCAGCTCCCGGATATCGTGATCGTCGAAGAGAACTCGCCCCTCGGTCGGAAGGTAGAATTTGCAGAGCAGGTTGATGATGGTACTCTTCCCACTGCCAGTGTGTCCGACGAGGGCGACCATCTGGCCGGGCTCGGCGGTGAACCCGATCTTCTTCAGGACGGGCTTCTCCGGTTCGTAGTGGAAGGAAATCTCCTCGAAGTGGACCCGGCCACTGAAGTTTTCCAAGGGCACTTCGGGCGGATCGTTGGGGTCGCGGTCGTTTCCAGACTCATCCCAGTCGGGTTTCTGGTCGAGGAGGCGGAAGACCCGCTCGGCTCCAGCCAAGGCGGCGAGGGCGCTGGTGAATTGGCGGCCAATGACCGTGATCGGTTGGAAGAAGAGGCCGGCGAGAAAGAAGAAGGTGACGAGGTCCCCGATATCCATATGCATCGTCGGGCTCAGGGCGCCGTAGCCACCGAGAATGACCAGAATTGCGGTAAAGACCTGGGCGTTGAGCTCAAGGAGCGGCAGGTAGCGGGCAATGTTGCGGGAGAGCCCCATGTTGTAGCCGGAGTGATCGGCAATGAGCCGGCGGAAGAGCCCGGCGTTGGTCTGCTCGCGCGAGAAGCCTTGGGTGACGTGGATACCGCGAACACTCTCGGCAACCGTTGCGGTGACCCGGGAAAAGCTCTCCTGCAGGTTGCGGGAGGAACGGGAAATGCGTTTCCGGAAGAATCGATTGATGGCCCAAAGAATGGGAGTCATTCCGATCAGAGCCAGAAAGAGAACCCAATTGTAGAAGGCCATGAGGACCCCGCTGATGATCATCTGGCCCATCTGAACGAGGGAGACAAAAAGAACGTTTTGCACCCCCTGACGAACGGATTCCATATCGGAGGTGAGTCGGGAGAGGATGCTTCCGTGTTTCGTTCGATTGTAGAAGGCCATCGGCATTTTCATGAGGTGCCGAAAAACGGCATTCCGCATCTCGCAGACTACGGTTTCTCCCATTTCCAACGCATAGCGCATGCGGAAGTGCATGACCACTTGAGTGAAGATCGCGAAAATGGCATATCCCAGCGCATACCAAAGCGTCGCAGCGTAGTCGCCTTCGGCTATGGGGCCATTGATGACCGCACTGAGAGACCACGCCAGCAGGGGGAGCTGGGCCGCGCGGATGATGACACAGGCGAATAGCCAGTATCGCTTGGGGCCATACAGGCGCGTCCAGGAAAAGAGCCGCCGGAAGAGGGCGAAGTTCAGATGATCGGTGTCGGTCTCATCGGATTGGCGTCGGCTGACCCGCGCCAGGGAAATGTCGTGGCTGACCTCGTCTTCAACCCCCTTGATGTGCACTTTCTCGGAGGAATCGCGCTGGAGCTCGGGGCGGTCTTCGGGCAAGCGGCTCATCGCTGCCTCCTTTCCGCTTCGGCGATGAGGGCCATACTGTCGGGATCAATCGCCTGGAGTTGAACCGCGGATCGGTAGAGGCCTTCTTGCTGCATGAGTTCGTTGTGGTGTCCGCGTTGAATGATTTCTCCGCGATCGAGAACGATCACTTGGTCCGCACGGCGCAGGGTCGAAAGGCGATGAGCCACGATGAAGGTGGTGCGGCCGGAGATGGCACTGTCGATCGCCGCCATGATCTCGTGCTCGGTCTCGGGATCGATGGCCGCCGTCGGATCGTCGAGGAGGAGGATCGAAGGCTCCAAAAGAACAGCCCGGGCAATGGCCAGCCGTTGCTGCTGCCCGCCGGAAAGGTTGCTTCCCGATTCACTGAGAATCGAATCATATCCATTCGGCATGGCCATGATGAAGTCATGGGCGCAGGCAATGCGGGCGGCTTTTTCGATCTGTTCCCGGGTCGCTGAGGGATTTCCGAAAGAGATGTTTGCCGCGATCGAATTGGAGAAGAGAAAGTTCTCTTGGAAGACGATCCCGACATTGCGGCGGATGGTTTTCACGTCGATCTCGCGGAGGTCGTGCCCGTCGAGGAGAACCCGGCCTTCCTCGGGATCGTAAAAGCGAGGGATCAGGCTCATGAGCTGACTCTTTCCGGATCCGGTGGCTCCGGCGATGGCGATGATCTGCCCCGGTTTCGCCTCGAGATCGATGTTGCGAAGGATTGATCGGTCCGGGTCGAATCCGAAAGTGACGTCTTCGAATCGAATTTCTCCCTGAATCTTCTCAAGGGGAACGGGATTTTCCGGAGACTGAATTTCCACCGGAGCGTCGAGAACCTCAAAAACGCGGCGAGCCCCCGTCAAACTTTGCTGAACGCTGTCAGCGATCCCCGCCAGATTGGCGACCTGATTGGAGAATTGCTGCAGAAGGGCGGCGAAGGCGACGAGCCCGGTGCCCAACGGAAGCTGCCCCTGGATGACCAGATACCCGCCATAGGCGAGAAGGACGATCAGGTTGATCTGGGTGAGACCTCCGACAAAAGGGGCAAAATTACTAGTGAGCCAAAAAATCTCCTGGCGCTTGTTGCGGACGGCTTGGGTTTGTTCCTCGAAGTCCTTCTCCCGCAACTTCTCCAGGGCAAATCCTTTAATCATCTGGATCCCCTGCATGCTCTCGGAAAAATTCAGAACCATCCGGTCCATCAACTCGCTGTTCTTCAAATAGTTCGGGCGGAGCTTTTTCGCGAACCAAGTTGAGGCGTAGGCGAGGATGGGGGTGGTGACGAGACAGGCAAGCGTGAGCGGCACGTGGTAGCTAAGCATATAGCCGAGGTAGACGATCAGCGAAACGCTCATGACGAAAACCTGGACCACGACTTGGTCGATAAAGGCGCGGGTAGACTGGACGTCCGAGGTGACCCGGTTGATCAGAGTGCCACTCGCATTCTTGTCGAAAAACCGGAAGGAGAGCCGCTGCATCTTTTCGTAAACCAATCCCCGAAGACGGAGGACGATGTCGACGTGGATGAGAAGACTGCGGGAGAGTTCGTTGTAGTATTCGAGGATGGCCCGCAAAATGGCGAAGAGGCCGACGCAGAGTCCGATTCCGAGAATGACGTGGAAGGGGTCGGTTCCGGGGGGAGGTTCGATCCCGAGAGGCCAGACAAGGTCGCCGCTTCCGGTCAGGTGAACTTTCAGATAGTCAATGGCCACCCCGGCCAGATTAACACTGCCGATGGTCAGGCAAAGGATGAGCGATTGGAGGACAATGACCAGGAGGCAGCGGGTCCGAAATTGCCACGCGAAACGGAGCAGCCGCTTGATCAACGTCCAATTGTCGGTCTTCTGCCCTGTCTCTGCTCCGCCGAGTGTACTTCCCATGAAAGCATCTCATTCTAGCACCGATTTGGGATTCGAACAATTGGGAATGCGGTTTTTCTTTGTCGCGTAATCGTAAAAAGTAGCAAGAGCTTCCAGCTCTTGTGATCGAATCGAAAGCTGGAAGCTCTCGCTACTTTGGGTTGATCGTTTTGAGGTCCCTCATGGTACGAGGGGCATCGCCCATTGTTCCGGATCGATTTGAGTCGCTCCGCTCAGATCGCGTTAGGTTTCAGCTTTCTGGAGCCTATGTAGTCAATCCGGGGCCCTTTGGTTTCCTGCACGCAAGTGCATGGCGGCTGGCGAGGGAGAAAGTAGCAAGAGCTTCCAGCTCTTGGAATCGAATCGAGAGCTGGAAGCTCTCGCCACCTTGGGGTGATCGTTTTGAGGTCCCTCACGGCACGAGGGTCAGCGCCCATCGTTCCGGATCGACTTGAGTCGCTCCGCTCAGATCGCGTTAGGTTTCAGCTTTCTGGAGCCTATGTAGTCAATCCGGGGCCCTTTGGTTTCCTGCACGCAAGTGCATAGCGGCCGGCGAGGGGAAAGTAGCAAGAGCTTCCAGCTCTTGTAAATCGAATCGAGAGCTGGAAGCTCTCGCCACCTTGGGGTGATCGTTTTGAGGTCCCTCACGGCACGAGGGTCAGCGCCCATCGTTCCGGATCGACTTGAGTCGTTCCGCGCAGACCGCGTTGGTTTCAGTTTGCTGGAGCCTATGTTGTTCAATCGGGGGTCCTTTGGCTTCTCGCAGGTCAGGTCATAGCGGCCGGCGAGGGGAAAGTAGCAAGAGCTTCCAGCTCTTGTAAATCGAATCGAGAGCTGGAAGCTCTCGCTACTTTGGAGTGAATGTTTTGGGATCCCTCACGGTGCGAGGGGCAGCGTCCAACGTTCCGGATCGACTTGAATCGTTCCGCGCAGACCGCGTTGGTTTCAGTTTGCTGGAGACTATGTAGTCAATCCGGGGTCCTTTGGCTTCCCGAACGTCAGCGCATAGCGGCTAACGAGGGAGAAAGTAGCAAGAGCTTCCAGCTCTTGGAATCGAATCGAGAGCTGGAAGCTCTCGCTACCTTGGGGTGATCGTTTTGAGGTTCCTCACGGTGCGAGGGGCAGCGTCCAACGTTCCGGATCGACTTCAGTCGTTCCGCTTCAACTTCCATGAAGCATTCACAAAAAAACCTTGGTCTCCTCCTGATAGAGGAGGGGACCAAGGTTGGAAAATTTTGGAAACGGTCGGAGGGTCGCCCCGATGATTCTGTCGGCTTTAGATATGAATCGCTTCGCCGTAGACGGCTGCCGAGGCTTCCATCAACGCTTCGCTCAAAGTCGGGTGGGCGTGGATGGTGTCGTGGATCTCTTCCGCAGTGGCTTCGACCTTCATACCGAGAACATACTCTGTGATGAGCTCGGTGGCCTCGGCTCCGACGATGTGGGCACCGAGGATCTCGCCGTATTCCTTGTCGACGAGCAGCTTGACAAAACCTTCGGAGTGGGCGGCGGCAACGGCCTTGCCCGAAGCGGTGAAGGGGAATTTTCCGACCTTGTAAGGGATCTTCTCCTCCTTGAGCTTCTGTTCGGTCTTTCCAATGCTGGCCACCTGGGGCTGGCAGTAGGTGCAACCGGGGAAGAGCTTCACTTTTTCGGGCTTGTGCTTTTCAAACATCCCACGAACGGCTTGAACGGCCTCGAAAGTGGCGACGTGGGCGAGCCAGGGCGGTCCAATGATGTCACCGGCGGCGTAGACGCCTTTGACGCTGGTCTGGTAGTCTTCCTTCGTCTTGATGTAGTTGCGGTCCATATCGAGGGAGATGCCTTCGCCGAAGAGCCCCTCGGTGTTGGCCTGAACGCCGATGGCGACGAGGATTTTCTCCGCTTCGATTTTCTCCTTATTGTCCCCTTTGGTGAGAGTCATCGAGACCTTCGTTTTCGTTGGCTTGATGTCCTCGACCTTGGTGTCGGTGTGGCAATCGATCCCTTGCTTCTTGAACGCGCGGGCGACGGAATCAGAGATCTCGTTATCCTCAATCGGGAGGATTTTCGGAAGCATTTCGACGAGAGTGACCTTGGTGCCGAGTGCATTGAGGAAGTAGGCGAATTCGGCTCCGATTGCGCCCGCGCCGATAATGACGATCGACTTTGGCTGTTCCGTCATGCCGAGAGCGTCACGGGAGTTCATCACCCGCTCGCCGTCGTGCTCGACGCCGGGGATCATCCGCGGTTTACAACCTGTGGCGACGAGGACCTTATCGGCTTCGAGAGTCTTACCCTTGTCAGTGCCTTCGAAGACAACGACTTTGTTGCCTTTCTCCACTCGGGCTTTGCCGCGAACGTAGTCGACTTTGTTTTTCTTGAAAAGAAACTCGATTCCCTTGGCCATTTGGTCCGCGACGTTGCGCGAGCGCTTCATGACTTTTGAGAAATCGATGTCGATTTTCCCGGTTTTGAATCCAAAATCTTCTGCGTGAAGCATGCGCTGATAAAGTTCGGCGCTACTCAGAAGTGCTTTGGAGGGAATACAGCCCCAGTTCAGACAGGTTCCTCCCGCGCGCTCCATTTCTACACAGGCAACTTTTTTGCCCATCTGACCGGCTTTGATGGCTCCTGCGTAACCCGCGGGACCCCCGCCGATGACTACCAGATCGTACTTCGTAGTTTCTTTGCTCATGTATGCTTCCTTAAATGTGAGAAAAAGAGAATCAGTCTACCTCACGCCTTCTTTTCAACGCGAAAGGCGGCGAAAGGCAAGGTCATCCGCAGAACAAATCGGTTCCTTAGATGTCGATGACGTCGTCATCTTCTTTTTTCGGAGCTTTCTTGGGATTCTGCTCGGGGCTTGCTCCTGGAGCTGATCCGTTCCGTCGAAATCCACTCTGATGCACCACCACGCGGCGGAATCCCTGGTCTTTCTTTCCGGACATTGCCATGGCTCCGAGGGTGAAGAGGCTGACCCAGATTGCACTCCAGAAAGCGGATCCCCAGTCGGCCAGATAGAATCCGGGGATCAGCGAGGAGGTCAGCATGACCAAGAGGGCGTTCACGAACCACAGGCCGACTCCCAGGGTCAGAATCACAAAGGGTAGCATGAGCAGAACCAGAACCGGTTTCAGGAGGGTCAAGACGGCGCCGAGGATGAGGACCGAGAAGGCAAAACTGTATCCGCTCGCGAAGGAGACGGAGTCGGAGGTCCATTGGGCGACGCCCAGGCCCAGAGCAACGGCGATTAGCCTTAGAAAGAAGGGAATGGCGGCCATTTCTTCATCCAAACATGGAAGGGGAAGGAGACGGAAGCTCCAAACTGCCTTCCCGCTGGAATTTTGCTCAAATTTGTGTTTCGTTAACTTCTTTCATGACAGCGACGCAGACAGATTTTACGCCCTACGTGGTCGAGCCCGATACTCGCAGCGAGGGTTTGAGTGACATCCAGCAGGAAATCCTTGAGCTCAAAAAGGAGAAGAATGCGGTGATTCTCGCGCACAACTACCAGATCAATGAGATCCAGGAGGTGGCCGATTATCTGGGTGACTCGTTGGGACTTGCCTTTCAGGCAGCGGAGACCGAAGCGGACCAGATCCTCTTCTGCGGGGTCCATTTCATGGCGGAGACCGCCAAGATCGTCAATCCGACCCGCAAGGTGATTCTCCCCGACATGGATGCGGGGTGCTCACTTTCCGATTCATGCCCGCCGGAGAAGCTCGCAGCCTATAAGGAGGAGAATCCGGATGTCTACGTCGTGGCCTACATCAATTGCTCCGCGGGAGTGAAAGCCCTCTGCGATGTGATTTGCACCAGTGGGAATGCGGCCAAAATTGTCAGTCAAGTCCCGGAGGATCGGGAAATCCTTTTTGTGCCCGACCAGAATTTAGGGCAGTGGGTTACGCAAAAGACCGGACGCCAGATGCGTCTATGGCCCGGCAGCTGTTACGTCCACGTTCTCTTTACCGTGAAGTCGATTGAGCGGGTGAAGGAAAAGTTCCCCGGTGCCCCGGTCATGGCCCACCCGGAGTGCACGGATGCCGTGCGTTCGGTCGCGGACCACGTTTGCAGCACCGAGGGCATGGTCCAGTTCGCTCGCGAATTTCCCGGCGAAAATATCATTGTCGCGACCGAATCGAGTATGCTCCATCGCCTGCGGAGAGACGTTCCGGAGAAGCGATTCATTGCGGCACCCGCCCAGCAAGTGGCCTGCGGAGATTACCGCACCGGCACTGCTGACCGGGGAGCTTGCAATTACTGCCGCTACATGAAGATGAACACGATTGAAGGAGTTCGCGACGCCTTGAAATACGGGCAGCCCGAGATCATCATGGACGAAGAGATTCGGAAAAAAGCCTACATTCCGCTCAAGCGCATGCTTGATTGGAGTCGGTAAGACCTTCGTTTTATCAAAAAATTTCAACCGGTGTCTCTTGGCACCGGACATTTTCGCAGTTACGGTCTTTTGATGAATTGGCACGCCCCTCTGTTTTTTATGCTCATGCTGTCTCCAGTCGTTGCGGCGGATGGACCGGTTTTAGGCGAAAAAGCCATCTACGAACTGCGCTGGAGCTATTTCGCCGTGGGATCCGTCGAAATCTCGCTGAACAAAGCGGACGATTCGGAGGAGCTGCACCAAGCCACCCTGGATGCGAAAGCGAATGCCTTCATGCGAAGGTTTCACAACTTCCATACGATCATCACGAGCCAGTTCCCGCCGGAGATTGGGAAATCACACGGGTACGCCCGGAACGAGCTGGTGGAGGAGAATACCCACGAAACCTTCTTCGATTGGGAGGAGGAGACCGTCCGCTATTCAAAAAATGGTGATGTCCGAAACCCATTGGAGTTGAAGCCACTCACTCAGGATCCGCTGTCGATTGTTTTTGCCTTCCGCACTGGAGCGGTCCCGCACACTCCCGGAGTGCATCAGGTCTGGGTGACCGATGGCGAAGTCATTGATCTTGTCGATTTTGAGGTGAGTGAGCCCGAAACGGTCAAAACCCCAGCGGGAAAATTCGAAACCTTTCGCGTAACCGCCGATTTTAAAGGAGTCCGTGCCATTTTCGCCCGCCCAGATGGCGCCCTCATCGATGTCTGGCTCACAAACGACGAGCGCATGATTCCCGTGAAACTCAAAAGTGAAGCCACGATCGGCAGCTTCCGCTCCGAGCTTGAGGAGTATCAAGTGGACGGTGAGACGGTGGAACTTTGATCGGTTTGTCGGTTGTCGGTGGGCAGTTGTCGGTGATCGGTGGACGGTTGTCGGTGATCGGTGGACGGCGGATGGCGGATAGCGGATAGCGGACAGTATTTCGGTAACAGGTGGGTTCGTTCTCTGGCCGGAGTCGTGAGCTTTTAGCCTATTTTCCGTACCGTGCAGCTTCAGCAAACGGCGCGTCGCCCCACAGCACGAGGAGACCGAGGATTTTCAGGATTTCCGCTGCCTAATGCCTGACCGAGAGGCATCGCATGGGCGCAGCTAAAGCTGCGGCCCTACAGGAAGTAGCCGCTCAGCTTTAGCTGCGCGGCACCGGCTTGCGGAACGCCTCCGAATCCCAAGACCACCTCGCGAACCCCGAAAGAAAACCATCCTCAGATGAGTGAACCGATCTCCTTACCGTGCAGCTTCAGCAAACGGCTCGTCGCCCCACAGCACGAGGGAACCGGAAATTTTCAGGATTTCCGATGCCTAACGCGCGGCGCAAATACACCGTATGGGCGCAGCTAAAGCTGCGGCCCTACGCAATTCACCCCTCCGTCGGACGGATCGGGGGGAAGAGAATGGTTTCGCGGATGTTCGAGGCGCCGGTCAGGAGGATGACGAGTCGATCGATTCCGATGCCCATTCCACCAGCGGGAGGCATGCCGTGCTCGAGAGCGTCGAGGAAGTCGTTGTCGATCTTCTGGATCTCTTCTCCGGCCTGGGCTTCGAACATTTGGCGCTGCACGAGAGGGTCATTCTGCTCGGAATAAGCCGGAGCGATTTCCTGTCCATTGATGCAAAGCTCGAACACTTCAACCGTGGACTCATCGTCGGGGCTGAGCTTGGCGAGCGGAATCAGTTGCTTGGGCAGGTGAGTGACAAAGGTCGGCTGAATCAATGTCGGCTCGATCCGCTTCTCAAAAACGTTGTTCGTGACCTCGAAGTCTTCCAGATCCGGATCGACCTCGATGCCCATTTCCGCGGTCTTCTGCAGCTTCTCCTCCTTGGAGAGCTCGAACCAGTTCGGGCATTCGGTGCATTCGATGATCAAATCCTTGTAGCGGCGTTCAGACCAGCCATTGGCGAGATCGATCTCGGTGCCGTCGTAGCGCGTGACCGTCGTCTTTCCGAGGGCTTCTTGGCAGAGGTGAAGGATGAGGCTCTTCACCAGTTCCATCATGCCGCGGTAGTCCGTGTAGGCTTGATAGAGTTCGAGCATCGTGAACTCGGGATTGTGCCGGCGCGAAACGCCCTCGTTGCGGAAGACGCGACCGAGCTCAAAGACCCTCTCGACGCCGCCGACGAGGAGGCGCTTGAGATAGAGCTCAAGCGCGATTCGCAGGGTAAAGTCGCAGGAGAGCGCGTTCATGTGCGTCTCGAAGGGGCGAGCCGCCGCTCCACCGGGAACCGATTGGAGGACAGGGGTTTCGACCTCGAGAAAGTTTCTCTGCCAGAGGAACTTGCGAATCTCTTCAATGATTCGGCTGCGGAGGATAAAACGGTTGCGCGACTCCTCGTTGACAATCAGATCGAGGTAGCGCTGGCGGTAAATCTGGTCTTCATCCGTCAGCCCGTGCCACTTTTCGGGAAGAGGGCGGAGGGACTTCGATACCAGGACGTAGGACTTGGCCCGCACCGTGATTTCTTCGGACTTCGTCCGGAAAAGGCTTCCGGTTACTCCGATAAAGTCACCGAGGTCGAGCTTCTTGAAGCGAGCATACTCTTCTTCGCCGATTTCATCCCGGCGGACGTAGCACTGAATCTTGCCGTCGCGGTCGAACAGTTTGAGGAAGGTGGCCTTTCCCATCACGCGGAAGGCGACGATGCGTCCCGCTACCGATACGGTCTCTTGCTCCTCGTCGGCGACGCCATCTTTGTAGAGGGAAATGGCTTCCTTCGACGTGTGGGTCTGCGCGGCATTGGCCCGAAACGGATCCATACCCGCTTCCCGGAGGGTGTTGAGCTTCTCGATCCGCACCTGCCGAAGCTGGTTGTCGGAGACGGTCTGTTCTTCTGTGGACATCCGAACCGTTCTACGGTTTTGCAGCGTCGAGGCAAGAAAGACCGTGGAGAGCGTAGTAGAATCGGGAGTGATTTTATTCCGCGAAGGCGAGGGCCCGCAATCTAGAGGATGAGAAGCGGCAGCTGCATCCGAGGCTTTTCTCCCAAGCTCGTAATCGGAGGGCGGATTTTTGGACCACAAAAAAGCGGGAAGGCCACTGGGACCTTCCCGCTTGGGAAATGGGTTTGCGAGTCGCTTAGATTTCGGAGAAATCGCAACCGAGCGTGCCGATCAGGGTCTTGATGTAATCGGCCCCGTTCACTTTCTCGATTTCCGCATTCACGATCTTTTGGCGCTCCTCGAGCTGTTCCTTGCCAATGCCTCCCATGGAGAGGGAATTGGTGGACTTGCTCTCCAAGTAGTCAGACACGCGCTTCAGGTGTTTCAGGTCAAAGGATGCCTGATTTTCGAGGCGTTTTTGATACCAATCGGAGGCGATGAGGGATTCGCGGGTAAACTGTTCGCGGATCTCTGGGTCGTCGATGGTCTTCCCTTCGTAGTTGCCGTCCTTCATGATATGGAGAAGGGCCTTCAACGGTGGGCAGGCGAGGTCGATCGAACCGTCTTCGAAGTAGTTCTTGGCCACGCGCTGTTGGGCTTCGACGATGTTGCGGATACTGTCGACGTAGGCTTCCTTGTCCTGCAGTTCCGGCTCAAGCATCTCTCTCGGGATGACGGAGCTCGGATTGTTGAAGATGCGGCCCAGGATGATCCGGACGAAACGGGAGGTGATTCGATAGCCCAGACGGCTTCCGAGGATCGTTTCCCCGTTGTGGTCGAAGTCGTCAACTTTCTCGAGGAAGCCTTCCTTCATCATGAACTCCGGTTCGCGCTCTTCAGGAGAGAGGCGGGACCAGATTTCCGGGACCAAGAGGCTGATGTCGTGGTCGACGCGCATCTTCGCACCCACGTAACCTGCTGAAGTCATGAAGGCCGGATAATCGGTGAGGATGAAGCTGACCAACGCGTTGTTCAGGTCGTGGACCGGAAGAAGGGCGTTGAACGGTCCCTTCGTCAGGGCACCTTCGGATCCGGCACCGGTCGTCGAGGGAGACTTCCCGGTGAGGCTGGCCGTGAACTCCATGAAGAGTTCTGGCAGCTCGAAGTAGTGGATCGGGTTGAAGGCGCAAAGCGCACGGATGCCGTTTTCCGCATCGGGCGGATTGTTGCGGTGACCCGGCAGAACCGAGTTGACCGGGAACTGGGCCGCTTCGGCCGGTGGAACGCGACGGGAAAGGTGTGCGGCGATCAGGGCCACGTAGTTGCCTTTCTCGTTCTCGATGTCCGGGCGGATCTGCAGGTAGCGCGGATTCTTGGTCAGCTTGCCGTCGACGATGCGAGGATTTGCTGAGGATGCGCAGTAGTCCGGGCTCCCCGAGCGATGGAAGCTCGTCAAACGATCTTGCACTGGCTTCGTGTATTGTTCGAAGCGGATCGTGTCGTTGATCTGTTCCTCGACCTCCTCGTGGGTGAGGGGGTGGTAGTTGGAGAGGAATACGTCATCGCGGGTGATGTCGTATTCGGCCTGCTTGTCGTAGCCGCGGATAATCGCGTCGTCCGGACGTTGGAAGAAACGATACTCGCAGTTCGTGGTGAACTTGATCGATTCGCGGGTGACTTCGGAAGAGAGGCCCGAAACCGCCTGGGTCGGGACCACCGTGCTGGCGCTGATGTCGTCCTCACGGGAGATCTTGAAGGCCGGCAGGAAGTCCTTGCGGAGCCCAAAGGTGCGCCAGGATCCTTCTTCCGTATAACCGACCCGGAGGAACTGGGTGACGAGCTTCTTATTGCGGTAGCGCAGCTCGTAGCCGGGTTGTCCATCGACGACGTCGACCGAGAAACGGTCCATCCAGTCATCCGCCCAGTCGGTTTTGTAGAATCGCTTGATGATGAGGACGAGGTCCTTTACGTGCTGCGGAATGGTCTGGAGCCATTCGTTGTACTCGTCCGTGTAGTCGATCTTTGACGGTGTCAGAAGTTTAATGACGGAACCCAGAGAGCGCTCATTGCTGAGAATGCTCCGGCTGTTGGTTCGGTTGCGGGAGGTGTCGAGGAAGCGCTTGCTGTAGTCGTGATCGAGAACCTCCTTCGCGATCTTGAAGTCGTGGTGGAAGTCGGAGACGAAGACCGGGCCGCTGATGATTGCGTCCTCAAGAGACTTGGAGATTTCCGATTTTCCTCCGCCGGAAACCGTGCAGGGCTTGTGACAGAAGGTCGCTTCGGGGTTCGTCCCCCGTAGGCGCCAGCGACGTCCTTCGGCTGGCTTGATCATCCGCACCTGGTAGCCAGAGGGGAACACGTAGATGCAGTTTGGATCGAGACGAAGTTTTTGTTCCTTGCCATCGATGGGCCACGTTACGGTTTGCTCTTCCAAGCTGATGCGGGTCTCTTCAGGAACGTAAAAGATTTCCGGATACTTTTTGTCGACTCCGTAGCCCTCGGGTTTGAAGTCGATCGAGTCGGAGAAGCGTTCTTTGACCTCGGCAATGGTGTGTTTGCCCTGCGGAATTTGAGAGCCGGGAACGAACTCTTCCCCGAGGTCATAGCTCGGGAAAACCAAAGCGCCACCGGCGTGTTCCTCTTCGGATTGACCGGAGAGATTGGCCGCGAAACTGATCTGTGTCTTCACTTCCTTCTTCGAGTAGCCGAAGTAGCTGTCGGAGATGGCGGTAACGATCAACCCATCGGTGGTGCGGAAGGTGATCTTGAAGGCGGAGCCGTCGTTGTAGAGCTCATCTTCCTTCTCCCAGCACATGCCGTCGCGCTTCTGGCGTTCGGTGGCTTCGGAAATGTTCGGAAGGCCGAGTTCCTTCTTGGTCAGGCGACCGAGGTGCGGTGCGAGGATCACGCAGCCCGTTTGACCGGACCATCCCTGGACGTCGAGTGCGGAGTCGTTTTCGGGCAGGAAGGGGTCTCCGGCGTTGCCGAAGATGGATTCGACAAAGTCGAGGTTGCTGGAGAGCACGGCCGGTGCGAAGAAGCGGACTTCCATCGATTTCTTCGGGCTGTAACCGGGAACCTCGGGCCGGACGGTCGGGCGAAGGAGGAGGGAGACCCAGCAATGCGCCTTTTCTTCCTGTTTCGCCGTCAGGGGCACGAGCATGAATTCCTCCGGTGGGTTCATTGCCGCACGGAAGAGACGCAGGGCGGCAACTGCAGGAACCGCTTTCTTGTCGGCGGGAACGGGAAGACCCCAGTCAGCGACGTGGAAAACGCCTGCCGTGGTCCGGCGGTCGCTCTTCGGGTTGTGGAGAACTCCTTGCGAAACGCGGTAGCTATCGTTGACCGAGCTCTTGAAGTGATCGGCATTTCCCGGGATCGAGAGCTGGCGGGCCAGACCGTGGCGGTCGAGGATCAGGGTCTCGCGGGGGAGAGCGGCTGTCTCCTCGCCCACGTGGGCCGCGAGCTTGTCGAGAAAGTCTTGGATGCGGCGGTCGACCGGAGGGAGCGGAGACTCAGCGAGGTGAGTGCGAGCTTTGACGCTTCTCAGGAAAGGTTCGGCCAATCCCATGACGGCCGATTCCTGATCGTCTTGGAATCCGCGGCTTCCCAGAGCCTCCAGCTTCAAATTAACGTAATCAGCGATGTCCTTCTTGGAGAAGGGGGAGTCGCCAATCCCGAGTCTACGACTTAAGTCCTGCTTAGTGATTTCCTCGAACATACGATTCCATATGCCATGGAGCTACGGGACGAATGCAAACAGGAAAACTCGCAGCTACGCATTTTTAACAAGCATAACCAGATCGAATCGGCCTTATTAGGCGGATTTTACCTGGTTTGAGCAGAATTTTGCTCGAAGGGGGCCTCTATTTTTTGCGGAATCTGTAAACGCCAACTGCCGGAATAAATCCGGCAGTAAGCAAGAGAAGCTCGTCCCCGCAGGGAGTTCTTCTCGAAAATTGTAGAATGGGTCTCGGTTAAGCGACCGATTCGACCGATACCTTGCGGCGTTCGCGGTCGAATTTCACCGTTCCGTCCTTGAGGGCGAAGAGGGTGAAGTCGCGTCCCATTCCGACGTCTGCGCCGGGATGGAACTTGGTGCCGCGTTGGCGAACGATGATGTTGCCTGCGACGACGGCTTGGCCGCCAAATTTCTTAACCCCGAGGCGCTTGCTTTGGCTGTCGCGACCGTTGCGGGAAGTTCCCTGTCCTTTTTTGTGTGCCATTTGTCGTAGTTCCTATTGATTAGCCTGCTTGGATGCTTTCCACGCGAACCACGGAAAGATGCTGGCGATGACCGCGGCGGCGTTTGTAACCCTGACGGCGGTGCTTCTTGAAAACGGTGACCTTGCGAGCTTTCTTGTTTTCGAGAACTTTGAGTGTGACGGACGCGCCCTCGACGAAAGGGGTGCCGATCCGTGCTTCCGCACCGGACCCCACCATGAGGACCTCACGGACCTCGACGTCGGAGCCTTCTTCAGCTCCATCGATGCGATTGAGGAAGAGTACGTCCTGTTCCGAAACGGTAAACTGGCGGCCTTGGGATTGAATCGTGGCTTTCATGGAAAAACGGAAGATAAAAGGACCGGCTGAGGACACAGGCAAGTCTTTTTCACGATTTCTTGGGGATAATTGACGAATTTTTCTGGAAATCCAATTTCTTTCCGAATTGTGGAGCCAATTGTGCGATTTTCCGCAAACTTCGGCTTTGACTGCGAGGACGAAAGCATCGGGTATACAGGACTATTATAGAACAAGGAATGGAATCACCGGAAAAGACTCTCTCCGAGAACCTACTCAGCCTGGTCGAGGGACCGGGGGAAACGATCTCGATCCGCACCATGGTCGAGCGCGTCGGAGACAAGGGGTTCGGCATCCTCCTGATCATGCTGTCACTGCCCAGTGCATTGCCGGTGCCCGCGCCCGGATACAGCACGCCCTTTGGCATCATGCTCGTTCTCCTCGGGGTGCAGATGATGATCGGGCGGGTCACTCCCTGGCTGCCGGAGAAGGTCCTGCGTCGTGAGGTCTCGCGTGAATCGAGCGGAAAGCTCATCCGGTCCGCCAACCGTTTTCTGCATTTTGCCGAAAAGTTCGTTCGGCCCCGCATGCGCTGGATCAATTTGAGAGGAGGGCGGATTTTTCTCGGCTCGATCGTTTGCTGCATGGCCTGCCTCATGATTCTCCCCATCCCCCTGACCAATACCGCCCCGGCCATGGTCATTTTTCTCATCGGGGTCGCCCTCTCCGAGGATGATGGGCTGGTCGCGATCGCGTCCTTCGCTTTGGGGATCCTCGCCGCTGCCTTCTATGTCTACATCATTTACCTTTTGGCGACGGTGGGCATGGATGGCGTGATCCAGCTCAAGGAGTGGATCAAGGAACTGATCTTCGGCGCACCCGAGGCCTGATTTTTTTCGGTTTCTCCATGAATCTTCTTCTCGTCGAGACGCTCCGGGAGTCCTACACGTTTGAGTCTGGGGATGCGCGAACGGAGAAGATTCTTCGGCTCGCTGGACCGGAGATTTGCCTCGGCGTCACCCGTGGTCCGCGCGGGATCGGGAACTTTTCCCGTTTGCCGGACGGCGGGGTTCAGATCGATTCCATCCGTTGGGAGGCGGATACGGTTGGCCCACCAGACTTGGATTTGGTCATCGGATTGCCCCGGCCCGCTGAGGCGCGGAGGATTCTCGTTCAGGCGGCCGCCATGGGTGTGCGGCGCATTGGCTTGGCCTTGCTCGACCGAACCCCCCCGAGTTATGCAGATAGCCGATCCTTGGCTCCAGAAGCTCTGGGCCGACTCCTGCGGGAAGGTCTTGAGCAAGGCTTTCACACGGCTCTCCCCGAGTTCCAGTTCCTGCGAGGGTTGAAGGAGGTCTTGGGATTCGTCGAATCCGATCGCCCGGTTTCGGTTCTGGATCCTTACCTCGGGACATGCTTGCTCGGAGAGGGGGAGGAGGGGCCCGATTTACCCGGGACCATTATTTTTGGCAGCGAGAGGGGATTCTCTCCGCAGGAGCAGGAGCTGATTCGCGAGTCGGCCGTGCGCCGGAGGCATCTCGGGCCGTCGATTATGAGAACCGAAACGGCCGTTGTCTCGGCACTCGCCTTGGCCCATCGTCAGATGGGATGGAGCGCTTCGGCGGATCGCGGTGTGATCAGACCGGAGTGACGCCTTTCTTGAGGAGAATATTGCCGTACTTGCGCAGTTCTCCAGTCAGGATGCAGGCAAAGGCTTTTTCCGCCCGGTCGTAAAACGCAAAGCGTTCGAGGCGCATGGGATTTGGGGCCTTTGGCGTGCTCTTGCGAATTGCGGCCAGATAATCCTCTTGCACCGAGGGATCGAGCTCGTCCCCAGGGACGGCATCCATCATCACCAGCGGTTCGTCGTAGGCATCCAACTCGAAGAGGGGAAGGATTCCTTCGAGAAGCGTGGAAATGTTTAAGCCATCGGCGCGAATGACCCGTTCACAGAAGGTGTGGGCGGGGAAATGTGCGTCGGCGAGAATGATCTCATCACCGTGGCCCATCTCGGCGAGGCATTTCAATAGGTCGGGGCTGACAGCGGGGTGGATTCCTTTGAGCATCCACTTATTCTTGGGAATTTTGCGGAACGCGAAAAGAGTAAAACGACTTCATGGCCGTGTGGTGGCCAAGAGATTTCCGGATGATTGGGAGGCGGACTAAACCTCGGACTCTCGAAAAGTCTTTGGGCGAACTACTCGGTCGGCTCCTCCACTTCTTCAAAGAGAACGGAACGAATCAGTTGATAGGGCTCGGTATTGTCGAGGGTGCTGCCCATTCGGTCACTGCCGTAGCCGGAGGCTTTGGCAACGACACTACCCGGCATGTCGTAAGTCGTCGGCCAAGCGATGCCGAAGGGGTGGCGATTGCCGTAGGCGTCGGGCTGGGAGATGAAGGGTTCGCCGCCGCTGCCGTTGATCCCGTCAATTGGGGCTCCATTTGGGTCGCGCTCGGGAAGGGACTCATCGAGGGGTGTGCCCCGCGGGGCGATCACAGTTGGATGACCGGCGTCACTGTCGGCCCCGACCAGAAGCAGGGTCTTGCGATCCGGGTTCTCTTCGAGAAATTCGAGGGCAACTCCGATCGCAGCGTCGGCGCGCATGGTTGCTTCAAGCATTCCGCCGGCGTTGTTCTTGTTGCTGAAGTTGTCCGTGCCTTCTTCTTCGATCATGGTAAAGAAATCCGTATCTGGATCGGAGCTGAGAATGCGCAAGGCCACTTCGGTCATTTCGGCGAGGGTGGGGGCGTCTTCCGCGTATAAGGGGATGCCCTTTTGCTGGATGTTTTCTTCGGTGTCGTCGTTGAAGGTGTGTCCAAAGGCGAAGATACCGATCACCTTTTCCGTGTCGGCGGGAAGATTCAGCAGTTCCTCGCGAGTGAAGATCACCGTGTAGCCTTCTTCACGGGCTTCTTCGAGAAGGTTGCGTCCATCGGTGCGCATCCCATTGCGCCCGAAATGGCCCACTTCGTCTTCGGGGATCAAATACTGCTCTCCCCCGCAGAAGAGGACGTCGAGACCGCTTTTCATGACCGCTTCGGAAATTTCCAGAACCTTTTTGCGGGAGTCACTGCTCGCGGTGAAGACGGCCGTGCCCGGCTCGGCGATGTGCCCGGAGTTGACCGTTCCGGTGCGAAACCCGCGGGACTGGGCTTCCTGTAGAATGCTCAAGGGGGTGCCGGCGGCGGAGAGGATCGGCTGATCCCGGTCCATGCCAAAGGAATCGTAGTGGACCTTGATCCCGTAGGCATGGGCCGTAGCCCCAGCGTGGGAGGTCGTCGAGAGCCAATTCTTCTGGTGGGGGCGGTAGGCGGCGAGGACGTCGAGCTGGTCCCAATTCGTCATCCCATCCGGTCCGACGAGGAGGAGGCGGGCGGCATTCCAGTGTCCGAGGCCGGTTCCGTCGGGATGGATGAATATGGCGCTTCCTCCGAGAAGGGAGGAGGTGGTCGCCAGAATGGTGACTAGGATGCGGGAGATCATAGGAACAAGGATTCTGGGACGAGAGGGGGGCGCTCGGCAAGGTTTCGAAAGTGACGGTTCTGTTTCCTGATTGAGAATTCGGAGATACGAGTCCCATCGGGCTTGCGAGCGGATTTGATTCTTCATCAGCGGGTTAGGCGTTCGGAGAGCTCGGTGTTTGGAGTTGATTGAGCTGCTCGAGACGGTTTTTCTTGGTTAATGGGAGGGTCTGGATTTTGGCACAAAATGAAAAAGCCGGTGACATCGGTCACGGCGGTGTCGCAGCTCGATCTTTTTCCCATCCGGAATCAGGTTCGTGAATATGGACGCGAAAAGCTCGCGGCCGATTTTCGGGCGGGGCTCAATGTTGCGCTTCTGGCCTTTCCGCAGGGGATGGCCTACGCTCTGATCGCTGGGCTTCCGATCTACTATGGGATCTTTGGTTCGGCCATCGCCGCCATCGTGGGACCGATTTTTTCCCGCGGGCACTTCATCGTCCTCGGTCCGACGAACGCGACCTCGGTTCTCTTGATGAGTTCCTTCGCAGGGATTGCGGTCGTTCAGGATAAGCTGGTGCTCGTGCCGTTGATCGTGATCCTGGCCGGGATTTTTCTCATTCTCGGGGCGTATTTACGGGTAGCGTCGTTCATTCAGTTTATTTCGCGAACGGTGATCATTGGCTACATCACCGCGGCGGCCATGCTCATCACGCTGAACCAGGTGAAGAACGCCTTGGGATTTTCGTTTCATTCCCACGAGAAGGCCGATTCGTTCTTCGAGAGCCTCTTCTTCACCGCTCGGCATCTACACGAAACTCATTTTCCTTCGCTGCTTCTCAGCCTGCTCACTTTCGCCCTTTACTACGGCCTGAATACGAAGCTGCCCAAGCTGCCGAATGTGGCCATCACTCTCGTGGTGATGTCCTGCGTGGCGGCGGTGTTTGAACCGTTGGGAGCGACGGGTTTGCGATTCCTCCAGGAGGTCAATGCATCGGAGTGGAAGTTCACCCCACCACCATTGGACTTTGCGATGGCCTCTTCCCTGCTCAGTGGTGCGTTGGCCATTGCGCTCTTGAGTGTGTTGGAGGGAACTTCGATTGGTAAGAGTCTAGCGGCTCGTTCGGGTTCCCGGCTCGATACCAATCAGGAAATGTTTAGCATGGGGGTTTCGAATATTGCCTGTGGATTATTCTCGGGAATGCCTGCTTCCGGCTCCCTCACTCGCAGTGTTCTGAATATCGATAGTGGCGCCCGCACCCCCATGGCTTCGGTCTACAGCGGTTTGTTGGTCGCAGCCGGAGCCGTGACGATTGGATTCCTCGTCCAGTATATCCCTCAGGCCAGTCTAGCCGTTCTCATCATTTGCATCGGAATTTCCCTCATCAATTTCCGGAATATTCGCTTGGTGATGAAGTCGACCCGTTCGGATGCCGCGGTCTTCGTCACCGCAGTGATTACTGGATTGGTCCTCGGGCTCGATTCCGCGATTTATGTCGGAGCGGGTCTTTCGATCATGCTTTTCCTCAAGCAAGCCGCGATCCCCGAGCTGGTAGAATATCAGTTCAACGAACAGGGGCAATTGACGGCGAAAAACAAAGAAACTGAGCGGGCGACCCCAGAGATTTCCATCGTTCACGTAGAAGGGGACTTATTCTTCGGGGCCTCCGACCTTTTCCGCGACCAGATCCGCCGCATCTGCGACGATCCAAACCTGAAGATTGTCGTCCTGCGGATGAAGAATGTTCGCCTGCTCGACGCCTCCAGCGTCATGGCCCTCGATGAACTCATCAATTACATGAATGAGAAAGATCGCAGCGTAGTGGTGAGTGGCGTCAAAAAAGGTGTTTTCCGGGTCATTCGCGATTCCGGCCTCATCGAGCGGATCGGTCGCCAGAACATTTTCCCCGAATCCGTCTCCAACCCAACCCTCGCCACGGCCAACGCCATCCGCCGCGCCCAGGAGATCCTCGGTGACGACGCGGCCAACGTCACCATCTACGTCGATCCCGCCAAAAGCGGTAGCAAAGGCGAGTAGTCCGACTGGGTAGAGGCTTAATCGGGTTGAGACTCGATTAAGGTTTCTGTGCCATCTTTATCAACATCGATCGACTTGCCAGATCTATGGTGACCTAGCGGTTCCTTTTTGCGGATGATGTCAAATAAAGTAACCAGGTAAAAGATTGATCGAATTTCCATTCAGGAATCGAGGTTGACGCGATCTGTGGAGGAGGGATGCTGGTGGGGTGTCGATACCCAAGGCGATTATTGTTCCGGCCCGGCTCGAATCGGTCCGATTCCCCCGCAAGCTCCTCTACGTAGTTCGCGGCGAACCTTTGATTTTGCATACGGCCCGTCAGGTGAACCGTGCTGCGCCAGATTGTCCGCTCTATTTTGCGGTGGCCGATCAGGAGTTGGCGGATGTTTTGGAGGCGGAGGGCTTTCACTGCGTGCTGACCGATCCTTCTTTGGCGAGCGGGACCGACCGCATCGCTTTTGCTAATCGGGAGATCGGAGCTGAGCGGGTGGTCAACGTTCAGGCGGATGAGCCTCTGGTCTCGAAGAACCAGATTGAGTTGCTTTTCGAACTGCTCGAAGGAGGGGCGGAAATGAGTACCTTAGCCATCCGATTGGAGGCTCTGAAGCGTTTCAAGGACCCGAATCAGGTGAAAGTGGTCCGTGGGCTTCAGGGGCGCGCTCTTTATTTCTCCCGGGCTCCGATTCCCTGGGACCGGGAAAGTGCGGGGAATCCTGATGGGCCCACGATGGACGCCATTCCTGTCCTGGGCCATTTGGGGCTCTATGGGTATCGAGCCAGTTTTCTGGAAAAGTTTGTCTCGTTGGAACCTTCTCCTCTGGAGCAGATTGAGCGATTGGAACAACTTCGGGCCTTGGAGAATGGGGCCGAGATTCAGGTTGGCTTGACCGAGGAGCGCACGGTCGGTGTCGATACTCCTGAGGACGTGGGGCGGCTCGAGGCTGCGCTCGACGAGTTGGATCATGGGTGATTCGGCAAAATCGAAGGTAAATGTCGCCTCCTTTCTCGCGGAGCGCGCGAAAGATTCCGCGCGGGTGCCTGCGGTGCGGATTCCGATCGTGAAGAAGGGGGAGATTGCATTTGCGGATACTCCCTTTTCTGAACTCGAACTGTTGGTCTCCTCCTTGGCTGGAAGGATGGCGACCGAAGGCATCCACAAAGGAACGCGAGTGCTGGTCCTGGCCAAGCCAGGGTTGCAACTGATCGCCGGGGTTTTTGCGATTCTGCAGGTTGGGGGAATTCCCGTGGTCATTGATCCGGGGATGGGGCTTTCCGGGTTTTTGCGATGTGTCCGCCATTCGGAACCCGAAGCGGTTTTTGGAATTCGCCGCGGACTGATCCTTTCACGGTTGTTTCGGGGATCGTTCCGGAAGGTGAGGGCGAGGCTCTCCACACAGTTGGCTTCGCGGAAGGCGATGGCCGCGATGATGATTCCCCGTTTTCCCGTGGTCGCAACGGCTCCAGAGGATCCGGCCGCGATTCTTTTTACCTCCGGGTCTACCGGACCTGCGAAGGGAGTTTGCTATGAACACGGTATGTTTCAGGCACAGATCCGGGCGGTTCGCGAGCGATTCTCGATCGAGCCGGGAGAAGTGGATTTTCCAATGTTACCCGTCTTCGCTCTGTTTAACCCAGCCTTGGGTATGACGACGGTGGTTCCCCCGATGGATCCCAGTCGGCCTGCCAAAGCAGATGCGGCTCTGCAGATGCAGGTTATGAATGAGGCTGGGGTGACCAATAGTTTTGGTTCGCCGGTTCTCTGGAACAAGATTGCCGAGGAGGGAGAACGCTCGGGGACCAAAATCAAGAGTCTGCGCCGGATTCTGGCCGCCGGTGCCGCTTTGTCGCCGGCCTTGGTGGAGCGATTGCGACCGATTGTTCCCCATGCCCAAATTTTTAGTCCGTATGGGGCCACAGAGGCCCTTCCGTTGACCGCAATTGAGGGGGAGGAAATCCGTTCCGTTGCCGGAGAAACTGAGAAGGGCAATGGTGTTTGCGTAGGTCGACCGCTACCCGGAGTCGAAGTGCGGATCATCCCCGTGTCTCCCGAGGTGTTGACGGCGGCGGATCTGGTTTCGCTTCCAGCGGGCGAGATCGGCGAAATTGTTGCCAGCGGACCGATGGTGACGCGTGCCTATGATCGACGAGAGGATGCGACCAAGAAGGCCAAGGTTCATGAGGGGGACCGTATCTGGCACCGGATGGGTGACTTGGGCTATTGGGATAAAGAGGGTCGTCTATGGTTCTGTGGCCGAGTGGCCGAACGGGTGACGACTGCGGATGGCGTGACCTTCGACCCGGAATGCTGCGAACAGGTGTTTAACCGTCACCCGAGGGTCTATCGAACCGCTTTGGTTGGCCTGGGACCGAAAGCGCGCAGAACTCCAGGCATCGTCGTGCAGCCGCAGTCGGGGGAGTATCCATCCAGCTCCGAGGAAATGGGGCAATGGATCGAGGAGTTGAAGAAGCTCGCCGGGCAAACTCCGATGACGGCTCCCATCCGCCATTTCTTTTTCCGAAAGGAATTCCCTGTTGATGTGCGGCACAATGCAAAGATCCATCGATTGCAGTTGGCGAAGGAGTATGCTGCTCATGGGTTGGAGCCGACGGAGTAGGTTCGTCCGCTCAGGGGCATCGCCTTCGAATTAAAACTCTAGGCTGAACGGCAATACCTCGAGGGTCTAAAAAAATGGTTCATCGTCGATTGGCGGGAAAGAAGTAGCAAAGAAGCGGAATCGAAGTTAACTGATGTTGTAACTACACTAACATCAATCACTTCAAAACCGCTTCAACATGAAGTCTGTACTATGTTCCCTGTTTTGGGAAGGCTACACTTTGTATAAACACAAGCATCTGGGAAAAGGGCATTTGTTATTCATCCTAGAGGCCCTAAACGATCCGGTCTGTGGAGGTTGTGGGCAGAGTTGCCGGAGGATTCACGACCAGTCGCTGCGCCGTATTCGCGACTGTGATCTGTTGGATCAGCGGTTAAGTCTGGAGTTGAGTGTCCGTCGGGTTCGCTGCGGGCGCTGCGGGACGAAGACCGAACGCATTG